>NZ_ATDO01000033.1:0-10265 GCF_000445085.1 Sphingobium sp. HDIP04
GGTAGGTCCACTTGCCCCGCACCTTGACGTAGGTTTCATCCAGGCGCCAGCTCGGATCAAAGCCACGCCGCCAGAACCAGCGCAGCCGCTTCTCCATCTCCGGGGCGTAGCACTGGACCCAGCGATAGATCGTCGTATGGTCGACCGAAATGCCGCGTTCCGCCAGCATTTCCTCAAGGTCGCGATAGCTGATCGGATAGCGACAATACCAGCGCACCGCCCACAGGATCACATCACCCTGGAAATGGCGCCACTTGAAATCCGTCATCGTTCCGTCCGTCCAATCTCCGCCAAGCATGCTCAAGCTTCACGATTTTTGCAACAGAGCCCACCACCCAGCTCTATGACCGCCGCCCCGATGACGTGACGCTGGACGAGGTGGAGCGCGTGTTGATCTAGGCGGCGAGCGCGGGCGCGCAGGTCCAGCGGTCGCCCTGCCAATGAAACCCTACCCGCTGCGCGTTGCCGATCGCGGGCGGCTCGCCCTTGCGCCAGAAAGCGCGCATCTTGGCCCGATCGTCCAGATGGGCGTCGGCGACGATCGCGCGCGCGGCCTGGATGAACTGCCCATGCCCGAACACATAGGCCAGCGATCCCGCAGGCATGGCGGCGAGGCGCGTTAGCGCCGCCTCGCAGCGCCGTAACAGGGTGCTGAAACTCTCCGCCCCTTCCCCGTCGCAGTAGTCAGGATCGGCCTCGCGCCAATAGCGTTCTAGGTGCGGCATCCGTTCGGCGCTGCGCGTGCCGTTCCAGCGCGCAGGTTGCAAATAGGTGAACTCTTCGATCGGCCACACTTCCACCGGCACGCCTGGAAAGCGCGCGATCGTCGGCGCGGCCGTCTGCCGGGTGCGGGTATAGGGCGAGGTGACGATGAGCGCGGGCGCTTGCGTCCAGCTCGCCGCGACCGCGCGCGCCTGTTCGTGGCCGCGCTCCGTCAGCGCGATCGTCGCGAGATCGTGGCAGGGCACGCCGGCGTTGCCGGTGTTTTCGCCGTGGCGGATGAAGATCGCTCTCATGTCCGGTTAGGCGGCCCGGTATAGCCCATTGCTGGCTTCCCAGCCCCGGCACGCCAGCAAGATTGGTTTCGGCACCTTCTTTTCGCCGTTGGAGTAGTAGGCGACCATGCGGCGCGAGACGCCAAGCGCATCGGCCGCCTTCGACAGCGACAGCGCATGGCGCAGCCGCCATTCGAGGAAGGCGCGCACATCGCCATGCCCGGTTGCCGACAGCGTTTCGAGCCACAGCATGTCCGCGCCCAGCTCCGCACCCGAAGGCCAGGCCAGGCTATGACCCCAATCGCCCACTTCGACCTTGGCGAACTCGCCCGGATCGCGCAGCGCGGCAAAGGCGCGATCGGCGAGGACCGCGCCAAGATCGAGATCAGCCGCCGTCCCTTCCGACCAGGACAGATGCAGCGATGACGGCCCGGTCGCGCGCACGGCGGTAATGGTGCGGGCCTTGTCGGTGATGTTCATCCGTTCAACTCCTGCCACGTCTGCATGAGCAAAGCCTGATTAGGCCGCGCCCATTCCAATGCGTCCTTCAAGACCGCCGCCGACACGGTGCCCACGATCACGTCAAACGATGCAATCGCCACCGAGCAGCGGAAATCCGGGCCTTCGATGTGGAAATGCGGCACGCCATGATCGCGGCCATAGACGGCAATTTTCCAGCGGGGACCGCGAAACATCGTGACCATGCTTCAATGTAGTGCAAAGGTTGCACTAGTGCAAGGCTGATAGCCAAAATGATCTAAGCGCCTGGCGCTGGCACCGTGGCCCTACTCGTTGCGCTCCCCAAGCCCGCAAGCGGTCCTGGCCCAAGGTTCCGGCCCACATGGCGGGCGAGATCGCGTGCGCGGATCTCGCGGCACCCTCGCCGATTACCGGCGATGTAGGCGATCGGGCGTCCAGCCTTCAATTCGTCGCCGGGTTCCGGCGGCCGATCAGGCACCTTGTCGAGAATGCGGTCGAGATCACCCACCGCACGACCTTTGGAGCGCCGCGCGAAAAACTCGGCCGCCGTTTCGGGTCGATCAATCGTCATCATGGAGATCAGACATAAGCGCCTCAACGCTGGTGAAGCGCACGCCCTTGCCAGCTTCCAGTTCTTCGATCGCATCGCGCGTAGCAGCGCGGCCCATCAACTCGGCCTCCAACTTCGCCTTATGGGCCTCATTACGCGCGCGGCGCTCGGGACTCCAATCTTTCATAAGATCGGAAAAGGGGCGATGGCCGGCCATTCTATCAATCCTTCTAGGTGAGAATCTGGATGCCGCGCCGCTTCACCAGCGTCAGCAAGGCGAGCGCCGCGCCAGTCGGCCGCATCGTGCCGGCCTCCCAGCGCTGGACCGTGCGCTTGTGCGCCCACAGCAAGCGCGCAAACCCGGCCTGGCTCAAACCGCTCTCCTGGCGCACCGCCGGATTTCGGCCGCCTCCATCGGTGGATAAAGGATTTCGCCGTTTCGATCAGTCCCCGTCATGGTCGTTCATCCCGGCCATGCCGGCTGCTGCGCCGGCTTCGGCGATGGCGTCGTTGATTTCCTCGATCGTGAACCGCGCGCCGTTGCCCTTCACTATCCCGCGCAGGTCATCCCACGAGCTTTTGCGCGGTGCCGGCGGCGCGATGCCCGCCGCCGTCGCGGCGGTCATCAGGTCATCCAGCGAGAATCTGTTAAACTTCCCGCGCAGGAGGTCGTTGAGGCGGGGCGGCGTCAGCCCGAGCCGCTTGGCGGCCTCGCCCAGCGGCACGTCCCACGACTTCACCCGCGCGGTGATGCCCCGCATCAGGTCCGCGCGCGTCCTCAACTCCGTCGCCTCCTCCGGCGTGTCGGCGATTGCGTCAAAGACGCAGGCGAAGGTTTCGACCTTCATGTCGTCGGCGTTCATTGCCCTGCCTTCCAAACGTTCGGCCGTCGAGCCGATTACTCGAACAGTTCCGAATGGGTTCCCGCGCGCACGAAGTTCACCAGATTGCCCTCAATCGTGTAGATCAGCAGGAAATCGCCGCCGATATGGCACTCGCGATGATCGCTCCAATCGCCCTTGAGGGCGTGGTCCAGCCATTCCGGGCCAAGCGGCGCATCGTTGGCGATGAGCAGCATCATCGCTTCCTTGAGCTGGTTCATGTTGTAGCGGCCGCTGCGCGACAGCCGCTCCCAATCCTTGACGAACCGCTTTTCGTAGGATGCCTCTCTTGGGAACGAAGCCCGCTTACTGCTGGCGGGCTTCTTGGTCGAGGGCATCGAACAGTTCCTTGGGATCGGTGAAGCGCGCACGACGCGCCTTCATGGTCGCGCGGGACGATTCGATCGCGGCGCGCGTCTCGGCGTTGGGCACCTTCAGCTCGAACGGCAAGGCATGGTCCTTGGCGACCCGCGTAAGCGTCATGCGGACCACATCGGAAACCGTCAGCCCCAGCTCGGCTAGGACGGCGGCGGCTTCATCCTTCAATGTTTCGTCGATGCGCGCACGCACGAACGCGGTAGCAGCCATTGGAATCTCCCTAGTCAGACGAACGATGTAGCTCATTTGAGCAACAATTTCAATCTAGGCGAGGAGACTGCGCCTGCCGCTGCGCGGCACCGTGGCTCTACTCGCTTCGCTCCCCAAGCCCGCAAGCGGTCTTGGCCGAAGGTGACGACCCACATGGCGGGGCCGAGATCGCAAGCGGATCTCGGGCATGGTGCCGGCGTGCGCCGGCATGATGTTCGTTCGCATGGGGAAAGGCGGTCCCGGCCGCCTCTCCCCAGCAACGGCAATCAGCGGGACCGGGTTGGCGCGAAGCGCCCGCCCGCACCACTCCCGCAGATTCCCGCTGCCCCCCTCTCTCGCCGGCTGCTCCGCGCGAACTCGGGAGCGATGGCCGCAGCCATCGCCCCGCAGGGCGATTTGAAGGGAGTAGAAGGTATGGAACAGGACAACCGGGAAAGCTGGCTCAATCGGGTGGCGGCGGGCATGGCCCCCTTGTTCGCGGCGTTGGACGCTCCCCTGCCCGCGCGTATCCGCGTGGCGATCGGCTTCACCAGCTCGGGCCGGAAGGGCAAGGCGATCGGCGAGTGCTGGGATAACCGGCTGAGCGCGGACGGGCATTTTGAAATCTTCATCCGGCCCGACCTCGCGCACGCGCCTGACGCCATGCCGGCGCAGATCGCGGCCATCCTCGCGCATGAGCTGGTCCATGCCGCCGTCGGCATCCCGGCAGGGCATGGGAAAGCGTTTAAACGGATCGCGCTGGGGCTGGGGCTCGTCGGGCCGATGCGCGCCACCACCCCCGGCGAGGCGTTTCTTGCGGCCGTCGCGCCGATCTTGGACGCCGTTGGCCCCCTCCCCCATGCCCGTCTCGACACCGATGGGGAGTCGACCGCGCCGAAGAAGCAGAAAACCCGGATGCTCAAATGCGAGTGCGCGACGTGCGGCTATACCGTGAGGACCGCGCGCAAATGGCTTGAGCTGGCCGGAGCGCCGCTTTGCCCGATCGAGGATCACGGCCGCATGGAGCATGAGCCGCTGGACGACGGCAGCGAGGATGAGGGCGGCGACGACGGCTAGACCGCCCTCCCCTCCCCGCAATTCGGGGTTTCATTGACGCTGCGCGCCAGTTCGGGGTTTCGTTGACGCAACCGGAGCAAGCCAGTATGACCACATGCAAACATGCGATCATGTAAGGATATTCACATGCCAACAATCGCGATCATCAGCCAGAAGGGCGGCGCGGGGAAAACCACCCTCGCCTTGCACCTGGCCGCCGCCGCCGAGGATTCCGGGCATACCGCCCTTGTGATCGACGTCGACCCGCAGGCGACGGCGAGCCAGTGGGCGGCATGGCGACAGGATGCGCCCCCGGTCGTGATCGACAGCGCGCCCCCTCGCCTTGCCGCCAAGATCGAGCAGGCGACGGGCCAGGGCGCGGCGTTCATCGTAATCGACACCCCGCCCCACGCCGACAGCGCCGCCAGCGCCGCCGTCGAGGCGGCCGACCTAGTGTTGATCCCTTGCCGCCCCAGCGCGTTCGATTTGGCGGCGATCAAGACGACCGCCAGCCTTGTGAAGATGCGCGGCAAGCCTGCTTTCGTGATCTTCACGGCGGGAAGCCCGACCGCGCCGCGCATGTATGACGAAGCCGCGCAGCTCGTGCAGGATTATGGGCTTGACGCCTGCCCCCACCATATCGCGGATCGCGCCGCCTTTCGCCACGCGGCGGCCGAGGGCAAGACGGCGATGGAGATCGAGCCGAGCGGCAAGGCGGCCGATGAGGTGCGCCAGCTTTACAAGTGGACATGCGAGCATGTAAACATGCAAGCATCTAGGAAGCGGAGGGCCAACGCATGAGCCGGAAGGGATCATTGCTCGCATTGCGGGATCGCGATGCAGCGCCAGCGCCGGCGATGGTCGAGCCGGAGGGGAGGGCGGCCGCGCCGATCGCCCGTGGCACTGGCGCAGGCTCCGGCAGCGGATCGAGCAGCAACCCGGTTGCGCCGAGCCGTCAGGGCAAGAAGGCCATGACGGGCTATTTCAGCCCGGAAATGTCCTTCGCCATGCACATGACCGCCCGCAAGCACGGCATGAGCCTACAGGACGCGATGGCCGAGGCGTTCAACGACTGGCTTCGCAAGATGGGGGAAAGCCCTGTAGGCAAGTGAGCATGTCCACATGCAAACATGCGGGTAAGTAAACATGGCCGCTTGCCCGCATAGAGCAGGGGATCAGCGTAGTGGTTTGCGTTCGTGCCGTTTCTTGCAGAAGCCGAGGAAGGCCCCGGCAGGGCTTTTGAGTTCGGGCTTGCCCATGTCGTGCCACCACGACACCCATTCGTCATAGAGCGCATACACGTCATAGCCTGGCGCGGCCGTCTTGGCGTCGTGCATGGTTTCCGGGTCGATATAGGGCGCATCGTCGCCGGCGCTGGCGACCGGATCGGGCTTGGATTTGAGGCCCGAGCGGTTGCGGAACAAGATCACGTCATCATCCATCGTCACCGCATAGTCGGGGAAATGGCCGTGATCGGCGTCATGCTCGCAGACCTTCTTGACCAAGGCCCGGAACACTCGGAGCGGGCTGTTCGAGCCGCATTTCTTCTGTAGCAACTCTAGGCCGATCTTCCATTCGTCCTTCACGCCGCAATGCTTGCGCGCCAGTTCATACATGCGCCGCTCGAACGGCTTGCGGAGCCGGAAATAGTCGCGGTGGAGCGTCAGGACGTTCTTGCTGATGACCGAGCGATAGACCCAATCCGACAGGGTGATTTCGAGATCAAGCATCCGGCCATCGAACGTCTTGCGCGTGATCTTGGCCTCTTCGATCAGGCCGAAAATCCGCGTTTCTTCGACACCGCCCGTTTGAATATTGGTCCGCACCGTGGTCCCGCGCAGGCGGGTGAGGGCGTCGGCCATCAGTCGATAGCCTTCGCCGCTGGTTTGCCGGTTGGTGGCGACGAGCATGTCATAGGCTTGCAGGCGCACCGTGCGGCTAGGTTGCTCGCCCTGGTTCATCTTCGCGACGAGCTGCGAAATGCAGTAGATCAATATGTCCTTGTCGTGGATCGTCGCCAGCCCCTTGCCCGAGGGGATAATCTCGATGACGTTGCCGTTATGCTCGTAGCGCCGCGTCCGGTTGTCGGGCTTGGTCGAGAGCGAAAACACCGGATGCTCCATTGAGGCCATGTCATCCTTGGGGATGGCGTCCAGCACGTCGCAGATGAACAAGTCCTGGTTGGGATGGCGCACCGGCAGCAGCGGCGTGCGATCGTCGCCGTCCACGGCCGAGACCGGCGCGGCGATCGGCGCGTCAAACAGGGAAGGGGAGGGGTCTATCGTCATTTCACTAACGCTAGGGCTACTATCGTCATTTCACATACGCAAGCGGATTATCGTCATTTCAGATTCACCGCCGCGCTATCGTCATTTCGATTACGCTTGAGCGCGGCAGGGAAGGCCTGGCGCTATCGTCATAGTGGATTCGCCTTTTCGTCACTCTGGATTCGCTTTTTCGTCAGAGCGGATTCACCGCGCGGCAAATTTCTGCCAAAAAAGCGAGGATTTCTGCGCCTTTCCGGGCAGGCCGAATTTCCGTAACACATCACTAAACCCATATTTTAACACTAGGCTGACCTGTGGATAACTTCAGCGGAAGATTATGACGAGAGGCTGGATCATCGTGGTTTCACCCACCAGCGTCCCGCCAGATCGGACAGCTTGTCCCGAAAATCGGGACAACGGCAGCGCGACTCACCAGCGCCGCGCTTCAGGCACAATCAGAAAGAAGAAAAACACCGCCTCTTGGGGCTTCGCCCCGCCGGCTCGCGGCCTTCGGCCGCCCCGGATCGCTTTAGCGATCCTCCCACCCGGCATCCCCATGATGAGCCGGCTTCGCCGGCACGCTTTTTGTTAGAAAGGGGATCGTTTAAACGCTGCGCCTCCATCGCAGCCACAGCGCCAGCAGCACCGTCGCAATTGGCTTTCCAGAAAAGCCAGGCGGATAGGACAGCGATCAATCCGAGAGGGCAGGGCAGGCGGAAATGTCGCCACAGGCGCGATTTCCGGGCCGCTGGGCCTCATTTCAGACGTTCGGCAAGGTCGGGGAGGGTTCGGCCGGCATGGCGCTCTACGGGCTTCCCAGGCGGCTGATTTTTTGGAAAGCTAGATGGCCTCTGTGCATTGTAGGGACACGGATTCACGGTAGGCATCGACGTCAGGGGTAGCGAACTATTTGCGCAGGTTCTCGATGCCAAGTTCGCGCCATATCCAAGTGAAGTCGTAGGTGGCCATCGGGTCGTTCGCGTCGAGTTGGCTGCTGCTGCGGTTTTCGAGATGCTTGAGCCACCCGGCTACTCGGTGCCGGCCTGCGGCAGTTTGAACGGCTGCGCGCGGGGTGATGTCGCCGAGCATGCCGACGGGTTCATCGAGCGTCGCGCGGTACTGACGGTCGAGCATGGCATGGATGAGCGGGGTTGCAACCTCTGGCGCAATGGCGGGTGCCGGTTCGGATGATGTCAGCCCCTCGGCCCGCGCCGCCATGGCCTGTTCGACCGTCTCAATCGTGGTCAGCGGCGAGCCGACCAACCCGGCGAGCGCATCGTTGATAAGCGCGGTGCCGCGTTTCGCTCGCTCGGCCGAGGTGACGGCGAGCATCAGGGCGCGGCCTTTCAATTCGACATTGCCGAGCACCGGGGTGCCGTCCGCCATCGTCACACCCCACGCCATGCGCCCGGTGCTTTTCGCTTTTCCGTTCGGTTTCTCGCCCAGCCAGTTCCAAAAGTGCGTGGTTTCCCGCTGAAGCGCAGGGACAGTATCAAGCCGCTCGCCGACCAGCGCCTGGGTCACGCCGCGTGCGAAGGGAAAGCGCACGCGGTGGAACATCACCTCCTCGCCATCAATGTTGTGCAGCGTGGGGATGGGCGCCGGTCCCATGGTCTTGGGAACGACATCGAACAGCCATGCCGTGCTGATGAGGGCCGGAAGTGCAGCCAGATCGTCGGCGTCTAGGTTCAACGCGGTGCGCGGGCTGCGCTTGCCCTTCGAGCGCCGTAGATCGGCGACGAGCGCCTCGGCCGCCTCCATCGTGAACGACAGCACGCCGCCCGACAGGAGGTGCTTGCCTCCGACCTGCACGACGCGGGCACCGATCCTGTCCCATTGCTTCAGCGTCTGCGAGGCGCTGCGCTCGGATACTCGAAGCGGCTCGCCGCCCCGGATCAGGTCGCGCACGAGGAAGCCGCTGCCGGGCTCGACCTCGCTGACCTCGTGGAGGCTCATCACTGACGATCGAAGGGCACGCAGGTAGATTTTGGTCGGGCCGCTCTCATTCCAGCCCCGGCGCCGAATATAGTCATCGACGATGTTCCGGTCGGGTTGGATGGTGCGCGTCAGCAGATCCTCGAACGCGCATCCCCACAACACGCCGGCCCAATGATCGCCGACGATGTCCGCCAGCTCGTCCGCTTCGAAGTCGAACTCCTCCATCGCCAGCCCGAGATGATCGCCGAGCGCCTCGCCCAGATGCTCGCCCCAGGCCGGCGAGGTGGCGAACTTCATGACGCCGGACAGATCGTGACCACGCTTCATGCCTGTTCCCTCTGCTGCTGACTGAATTGCTGGCGGTGCGCGGCGACGATGCGCGAGACGGTGGGTTCACTGACGCCGTAGAGCCGCGCCATCTCGGCACCGGACTTGCGGCCGGACGTGACGGACTCGGCGATTTCGCGGCGCTGCTTGTCGCCGAGCTTGGGCCGACGCCCGCCGATCCGTCCTTCTGCGCGAGCCTGGGCAAGGCCGGCGCTGGTACGCTCGCGGATCATGGCCCGCTCGAACTCGGCGAAGCTTCCCACCATCTGCATCATCATCCGCCCTGCCGCGGTGGTGGTGTCGATCGCCTCGGTCAGTGAGCGGAAGCCCGCGCCTGCCAGCTCGATCCGCTCCATGATGTGCAGCATATCCTTTAGGCTGCGCGACAGCCGGTCAAGCTTCCAGACGACGACGACGTCTCCGTCGCGCAACTGGCCGATCATCTCCAGAAGCTTGGGTCGGTCCCACCGCCCACCGCTGGCGGGGCTCTGTTGCAAAGATTGGCGGCAGTCAGAGGTAGGCTGTCGCTCTGCGCCGATCAGGCGGCTGCTGCGAAATGGTGGTTGAGCATGCCCATGGCCTCCGTCAGCGCCGAGGGCCCAATGCCAAAAGCTCTCTCCACAAGGCGCACCTCGCCCCTGATGCCGGGCTGCAGGCACCAGGGGCGAGCCTGTCCTTTGCGCAGGGCTCGCATGACTTCGAATCCCTTGATCGTGGCATAGGCCGTGGGGATCGATTTGAAACCGCGCACCGGCTTGATCAGTATCTTGAGCTTTCCGTGATCGGCCTCGATCACGTTATTGAGATACTTCACCTGCCGGTGGGCCGTCTCCCGGTCCAGCTTTCCTTCGCGCTTCAATTCGGTGATCGCTGCACGGCTCTGTTGCAAAGATTGGCGGCAGTCAGAGGTAGGCTGTCGCTCTGCGCCGATCAGGCGGCTGCTGCGAAATGGTGGTTGAGCATGCCCATGGCCTCCGTCAGCGCCGAGGGCCCAATGCCAAAAGCTCTCTCCACAAGGCGCACCTCGCCCCTGATGCCGGGCTGCAGGCACCAGGGGCGAGCCTGTCCTTTGCGCAGGGCTCGCATGACTTCGAATCCCTTGATCGTGGCATAGGCCGTGGGGATCGATTTGAAACCGCGCACCGGCTTGATCAGTATCTTGAGCTTTCCGTGATCGGCCTCGATCACGTTATTGAGATACTTC
>NZ_ATDO01000034.1:0-2182 GCF_000445085.1 Sphingobium sp. HDIP04
CCTGCCGGTGGGCCGTCTCCCGGTCCAGCTTTCCTTCGCGCTTCAATTCGGTGATCGCTGCACCATAGCTCGGCGCTTTGTCGGTATTGAGCGTGGCAGGCTTTTCCCAGTGCTTCAGGCCTCGCAGGGCCTTGCCCAGGAACCGCTTCGCTGCCTTGGCGCTGCGGGTCGGCGACAGGTAGAAATCGATCGTGTCGCCCCGCTTGTCGACTGCCCGGTACAGGTAGGTCCACTTGCCCCGCACCTTGACGTAGGTTTCATCCAGGCGCCAGCTCGGATCAAAGCCACGCCGCCAGAACCAGCGCAGCCGCTTCTCCATCTCCGGGGCGTAGCACTGGACCCAGCGATAGATCGTCGTATGGTCGACCGAAATGCCGCGTTCCGCCAGCATTTCCTCAAGGTCGCGATAGCTGATCGGATAGCGACAATACCAGCGCACCGCCCACAGGATCACATCACCCTGGAAATGGCGCCACTTGAAATCCGTCATCGTTCCGTCCGTCCAATCTCCGCCAAGCATGCTCAAGCTTCACGATTTTTGCAACAGAGCCGGCGCGCGGATCCTGTGGTGCACGCCCGTGTTTGGCCAGGCCGTGGGCACTCAACATATCGATGAGATTCTCGCGGTCTGGTATCCGACTCACAAAACCTTCCTCGATCTTTCGGATGCGCCCGGGGCTAAGGAAAGCTACCGCCTGAGAGGCGCCTGCGTGGCCTACGCCGTCATCCATCGATGCTCCGGCAGCAACTCTCCGCTCGACGGCAATGGCTAGAACGATTCCTCGATTGACATGATATTCATCATGCGATATGCATCGCCGACCGGGCAGACCAGAAAATCGCTCAAGGAGAATATCGATGAGCCTCGGCGCAAAGCCATTTGGCGAGAAGAAATTCATTGAGATCAAGGGCCGGCGCATGGCCTATATCGATGAAGGGACCGGCGATCCGATCCTCTTCCAGCACGGCAATCCGACGTCGTCCTATCTGTGGCGCAATATCATGCCGCATTGCGCCGGGCTGGGACGGCTGATCGCCTGTGACCTGATCGGCATGGGCGATTCGGACAAGCTCGATCCGTCGGGGCCCGAGCGTTATGCCTATGCCGAGCATCGTGACTATCTCGACGCGCTGTGGGAGGCGCTCGATCTCGGGGACAGGGTTGTTCTGGTCGTGCATGACTGGGGGTCCGTCCTCGGCTTCGACTGGGCCCGCCGCCACCGCGAGCGTGTACAGGGGATTGCCTATATGGAAGCGGTCACCATGCCGCTCGAATGGGCGGATTTTCCCGAACAGGATCGCGATCTGTTTCAGGCCTTTCGCTCGCAGGCGGGCGAAGAATTGGTGTTGCAGGACAATGTTTTTGTCGAACAAGTTCTCCCCGGATTGATCCTGCGCCCCTTAAGCGAAGCGGAGATGGCCGCCTATCGCGAGCCCTTCCTCGCCGCCGGCGAAGCCCGTCGACCGACCCTGTCTTGGCCTCGCCAAATCCCGATCGCAGGCACCCCGGCCGACGTGGTCGCGATCGCCCGGGACTATGCCGGCTGGCTCAGCGAAAGCCCGATTCCGAAACTCTTCATCAACGCCGAGCCGGGACACCTGACCACGGGCCGAATACGCGACTTCTGCCGCACATGGCCAAACCAGACCGAAATCACGGTCGCAGGCGCCCATTTCATCCAGGAGGACAGTCCGGACGAGATTGGCGCGGCGATTGCGGCGTTTGTCCGGCGATTGCGCCCAGCATAATCCGGAACCGGCTCATTTTCTAAGATCCGAACAAACCACAGACGCGGCGACGCCGATCACCCGCGCAGGACAATAGGAGAGACCGACATGAGCGACGACATTTTTGGCTCTGTTGCAAAGATTGGCGGCAGTCAGAGGTAGGCTGTCGCTCTGCGCCGATCAGGCGGCTGCTGCGAAATGGTGGTTGAGCATGCCCATGGCCTCCGTCAGCGCCGAGGGCCCAATGCCAAAAGCTCTCTCCACAAGGCGCACCTCGCCCCTGATGCCGGGCTGCAGGCACCAGGGGCGAGCCTGTCCTTTGCGCAGGGCTCGCATGACTTCGAATCCCTTGATCGTGGCATAGGCCGTGGGGATCGATTTGAAACCGCGCACCGGCTTGATCAGTATCTTGAGCTTTCCGTGATCGGCCTCGATCACGTTATTGAGATACTTC
>NZ_ATDO01000035.1:0-3269 GCF_000445085.1 Sphingobium sp. HDIP04
GGTAGGTCCACTTGCCCCGCACCTTGACGTAGGTTTCATCCAGGCGCCAGCTCGGATCAAAGCCACGCCGCCAGAACCAGCGCAGCCGCTTCTCCATCTCCGGGGCGTAGCACTGGACCCAGCGATAGATCGTCGTATGGTCGACCGAAATGCCGCGTTCCGCCAGCATTTCCTCAAGGTCGCGATAGCTGATCGGATAGCGACAATACCAGCGCACCGCCCACAGGATCACATCACCCTGGAAATGGCGCCACTTGAAATCCGTCATCGTTCCGTCCGTCCAATCTCCGCCAAGCATGCTCAAGCTTCACGATTTTTGCAACAGAGCCGACATATCTATAGGGGCTCGGCGACGGATCAACGGAATCGGCCATCAAATACTCCCAGTCGCCAGCAGGTGTGAAGCTTGATGTCTGCCGGCCTGCAAAGTCCCAGGCCGACAATATTGAGGGACGTGACGGTGCCCCCTCCCTCAGGCGCCCATGCCAGGCGCACGTCAATCGAACTTGAAGCCAAGCGTGACTCCATAGGTCGCTGGCCGAGCAGCAAATCGCGAGATCGAGTCGTTGAAAGTGATCACGCTGGTGAAGTAATATTTGTTGAAGATATTCTTGCCCCAGAGGGACACGGTCCAGCGCCCATCCGGCGCCTCGTATCCCACCCGCGCGTCGAACGTGGCGTAGCCCTTCATCTCGAAGGGATGAATCAATCCTGGAAGTACCTTGTTCACCGGCGATGGTGGGATGACGATGCGTCCGCCGCCGATTACCGCGTCCTGCGAGGATCGCGCATTCATCGTAATTCCGATGAAGGGCGCTCCGCCATTGTCGAGCCGAGCCTTGTAGTCGGCATTGAGGCCGACATTCCACTTCGACGTGAAGGGCAGCCGGTCGCCCGCGAAATTGTTGACCTCTCCGATCGCGTTGTAACCCGAATAGCGTTGGACCTTGCTATCGAGATAGGTGAGGGATCCTGTGAGACTAAGGCCCGGCAAGGGGTTGATCGTCACATCTCCATCGAAACCAAGGACGCGCGATTTAGGAACATTGACGAGGAGGTCGAGCACGGAAAACAATGGATCGTTGATCTTTCCGCGCACCTGCTTGTTACGATAATCATAATAGAAGCCGGCCAGGTTGAGCTGCACCTTTCGATCCCAGAGACCCAGCTTCGCGCCGGCTTCGTAGGCAGTGAGTTGCTCCTGTGTCACCGGGTTCAGCGAGGACTGGCTTGCGGTAGCGAGTACCGGGAAGCTGCCTGCCTTATACCCGCGAGACACGTTCGCATAGAGCAACGAGGTGGGCCCGACATGATAGTCCACACCGGCCCGCCAGGACACATTGTGCTGGTTGAGCTGGCCGATATAGGGCGTCCCCGGGACGTTGTTCTGGTTGAGCGCGTAGCAGTCATTGATGCCGATCGGCGTGAACGGCACGGTCCCGAGAAGGCTTCCCAGCAGGTTGAGGAGTTGCGCCACCCGTCCGTCCCCACCGTCGTAGGTGCATGTCAGCGCGTGATTGTGGCTGTTGGTATACCGAACTGCGCCTTTCAGCGTCAGCCTGGACGTCAGGTCATATTCAGCGTTCCCAAAGATAGCATAGTTCCTGATCCGCTGGCGATTGTATACGCCCCCCGCATCGATGAAATTGGCACCGGCATTGTTCTGGGACGAATCTGCGAAGTTGAGGAACTGGTTCTCGTAAGTGCGGCTGCGCTCATAGTTGGCGCCGAGAACCCATCGGAACGCCGACTTGCTCGAGTTGGCAAGGCGCACTTCCTGGTTGAAGGTGGTGATCCGGCCATCGTCCCTGACCAGATCGCCTTGTGCAAGCGCCATGCCATCACCATCGGTCGTCTGCCGCTGGGTGTAGTGGCCGTAAGAGGTGAGCGACGTCAGCGTGATCGCTTCGGTGAGATCGATGTCCGCGCGGAGCGCGGGCTGGTAGAATTTGCGGTCGCTGCGCGGCGTACTGATACCCGTCGACCAGTCGGCTGCTCGGGGATTTTGTGGCGAGAACGGATAATCGATCGACGATTGCTGCACGAAAGGGTTCTGGCCGCGAAGTGCGATGTATTGGGGGGCTTGCGGATCCGATGTATCACGCCACGCATTCAGGCTGAGCGAGAACCGCACGCTGTCCGACGCATCCCAATCGACGATGGCGCGCCCTGTGATATAGGAGACCTTTCCGTTGGTGTCGTAGGGGCGACTGTTGCTGCGCTGCCAGTCATCGGTGTGTGTGCCGCTAACAGCTATCCGGGCGCGCAGGTTCTCGGTGATCGGGCCGCTCAGATAGGCATTGCCGTCAATTTCGTTGAAGCGGCCGTAGCTGATGTCGCCGCCTGCTGTGAAGCTGCGGGTCGGCTTGGCCGCGATATAGTTGATCGCACCGCCGGTTGAGTTCTGGCCGAACAAGGTTCCCTGCGGGCCTTTCAGGACCTCGATCCGCTGAAGATCGAACGCCGAATGGCTTGCCAGAACCGGAAACGGAAGAGGGGCCTGGTCGACGTAGACGCTGACCGCCGGGTAGACGCCGAGCGAGCTTTCGTTGAAGCCTACGCCACGCAATGTGAGGATCGGCGTGTTGGTGGCGCTTTGCGCGTAGGCAAGGCCAGGGATGGCGGACGCGACGTCCTGAAGCGACGTTATCTTACGCTCCGCCAGCGCATTACCGGATAGCGCTGTGATCGACAGGCCGACATTGTTGAGTTTTTCCTCGCGCTTATTCGCGGTAACCACGATCTCGTTTGCGCCCTGCGCGGTCGCAGCGTTCGGCGCGGGCGCCGATGCCGGTGCGTCTTGCGCCGAAGCGGCACCCCCGCCCGCGAGCAGGAGCCCAGCGACGCTACAGTAAAGATAAGCTCTCATGAATCATCCCCTCGTTTGTCTTTTATCTGCTCGAAGCATGGTCCATATTCGGATCGGTTGTGTGCGTCAAGTGGCTCTGTTGCAAAGATTGGCGGCAGTCAGAGGTAGGCTGTCGCTCTGCGCCGATCAGGCGGCTGCTGCGAAATGGTGGTTGAGCATGCCCATGGCCTCCGTCAGCGCCGAGGGCCCAATGCCAAAAGCTCTCTCCACAAGGCGCACCTCGCCCCTGATGCCGGGCTGCAGGCACCAGGGGCGAGCCTGTCCTTTGCGCAGGGCTCGCATGACTTCGAATCCCTTGATCGTGGCATAGGCCGTGGGGATCGATTTGAAACCGCGCACCGGCTTGATCAGTATCTTGAGCTTTCCGTGATCGGCCTCGATCACGTTATTGAGATACTTC
>NZ_ATDO01000036.1:0-24126 GCF_000445085.1 Sphingobium sp. HDIP04
CCTGCCGGTGGGCCGTCTCCCGGTCCAGCTTTCCTTCGCGCTTCAATTCGGTGATCGCTGCACCATAGCTCGGCGCTTTGTCGGTATTGAGCGTGGCAGGCTTTTCCCAGTGCTTCAGGCCTCGCAGGGCCTTGCCCAGGAACCGCTTCGCTGCCTTGGCGCTGCGGGTCGGCGACAGGTAGAAATCGATCGTGTCGCCCCGCTTGTCGACTGCCCGGTACAGGTAGGTCCACTTGCCCCGCACCTTGACGTAGGTTTCATCCAGGCGCCAGCTCGGATCAAAGCCACGCCGCCAGAACCAGCGCAGCCGCTTCTCCATCTCCGGGGCGTAGCACTGGACCCAGCGATAGATCGTCGTATGGTCGACCGAAATGCCGCGTTCCGCCAGCATTTCCTCAAGGTCGCGATAGCTGATCGGATAGCGACAATACCAGCGCACCGCCCACAGGATCACATCACCCTGGAAATGGCGCCACTTGAAATCCGTCATCGTTCCGTCCGTCCAATCTCCGCCAAGCATGCTCAAGCTTCACGATTTTTGCAACAGAGCCGATGGAAGCACCCGTCTGCGCGGCATGATGGAAGACGACCAGCAGGATCGACAGGCCCTTGGCCACGTCCAGCCAGCCTATACGTCCCTCATCGTCCTTCACCGACCCGTGCGCGACCCTGTTTTCCTTGCGCATCCAGTCTTTCCTTATCGTCTCACCTTCGAACCTCCGCCCGGCTGAGATCGGGCAATAGGATGACCTTGGGCTGCCGGTCGAACAGCCTTGCAAGCAGGCGGCGCAAATAATGGTTGGCCGGCCCTTCGATGAAGCGATGGGACAGCGCCGCGATGCCGACCGCCAGCAGCAGCGATGCCACGGCGCGCGGCGCCGGCGGCATCGGCAAATATCCCGCCAGATAGAAAGCGGGCATGTGCAGCAGATAGAGCGAGAAGCTCCACGCCCCCAGCCGTCGCATCGCGCCATTGCCCCACAGCCAGTCGTTCAGCCGATGGTCGATGGTCGCGCTGTGGATGACGCAGGCGCAGAGCAGGACCTTCGCCAGATCGCCATAATAGCCGATATGCTTGGGGTCGCCGCGTGTCGATGGGAAGAGGAAGGGCTCGGCCCACGTCGGTGACAGCAGGATGGCGGCCAGGAAGGCCAGGGCGCCTCCCAGCACGAGCATGGCGAGCGGCGGGCGCAGCGGCGCTGCCTTCATCAGCAACGCCGTGCCGATCCCGGCGATGAAGATGTGCAGCTTTGCGAAGACCGAGAAGCCCGGCGTCCAACTGCTGATCGCATAGCTCAGGCAGATCGCGGTCGTCAGCGCCAGGAGGACGACAGGCCTGTTCGGGCGGCTGCTGTGGAACGCCATCCAGATCAGCGGAAAGAGGAAATAGAATTGGAATTCCGGGCCGATGGACCAGAAGATCGGCTGCGCGCTGGTGAAGCTGAGCAACCGCAGGAGCTGCTGGCCGTCTATGCGATAGATGAACGCCGGATCGGCATAGCTGAAGAGGAAGAAGGACAGCAGCGATACCGCCAGATAGAGCGGCAGGATCCGTCCCGCCCGCGCCACGCCATAGCGCAGCAGCGCCGCGACGTCGGGCTTTTGCCCCAGATAGAGATGGCCCATCAGGAAACCGCTGAGCACGAAGAACAGCATCACGCCATAATCGCCCAGGCGGTGATTGACCCAGGACGGCAGCCCGACATCGGGAAAATGCGACAGCATCACGATCAGCGCCGCAAAGCCGCGCAGCCCGTCCAGCGCTGGAATATGCCGCCCGCTCATGCCGGGGTCGTGCTGTCCGCTGCCCTCCGCCCGCGTGCGAAGCAGAAGCCGTAGAGCGCCCACATCAACGCCGCCGTCTTGATCGAAAGCAGCGAATTGCTGATCGGCAGGCACAGGATGAGGAACAGCATGATGCCATGTTTCGCCATGCGGTCGCCCGGCGCCCTGCCGAACCCGGCGAGCGACAGCGCCAGCCAGAGGCCGAGCGCGATGAGCACCGATTGGGACTGGATGAAATCGGCCCATCCCGCATCGTCCAGCCGCGCAAATTCGGGTCTGACCCCCAGCAACGCGGCGGCATCCATCGTCCCCAGCGCATGCAGGCCGATGCCCAGCCGCCCGGCGAAATTGTCGCCATTGGGCATCAGCAGGCCGAATGCGTCCCCCAGCCAAAGCAGGCCCAGCATGACGGGCAGGTAGATCGCGCTCCAGCGGTCGGGCAAATAGCGGCAGAGCGGCAGATAGAGGCAGAAGAGCAGGATGACCGTCATCGCGAGCCGCCCGTCGCAGATCACCAGCAGCGCGAAGGTGGACGCCACCATGAAGGCCCGGCCCCGGCGCGACAGTTCGCGCCAGCAGGCCGCCGTGAAGATGGTGACGACGACCGCCCAGTTGCCGAGCGACACCGGCTCCAGGAAGAGCGACGACCCGCGATGGAAACCGAAGCCGTTGAGAAACAGCCGCCCGCCCGGTCGCTCCGAACTCAGGAACAGCGATCCGCCCGCCCAGAAGGCGTCGGCGTCGTAGCCGCGCGTGTTCACATAATAATCGACCACGTTGAAGAAGGCGCCATATTGGTCCGGTCGCGCCAGTTCCCACATGCCCACCAGCAGGATGCACGCCTGCATGACGAGGACCGACCGGCGGAACAGGTCGGCGCGCAGCGCCGTGCCCAGCAGGATGAAGGCCGGGATCAGCAGCACGTCGCCCAATATCTTCGGATTGAACTGCGCCCGGATCGCGCTGGTCAGCAGCACGGCCATCACCAGCAGCGCGGCCAGCGTCCACCATCGCGCCGCCAGCGCGACCGGCTGGAACAGGCCCAGCAGCAATGCAGAGATGACGATGCCGCCCTGCATCACGGACACGATCGACCCGCTCATCGGCGCGACATGGCTGTTCACCCAGGCGAGGAACGGGTTGAACAGGACCGTCGCCGCCAGCAGCGCGACGGCCGCCACCGGCACGACCGCGCGCAGCATGTCCCCGGCGCCTTGCATCCTGACGTCTCTTTGCAGGACAAGCTCAGCCAAGGGCGACCTCCACCAGCCGGTCGGCCACATCGCCCCAATCCTGCGTCGGCGCTGGCCGCCGGCGCGTCTGGGCGGCCCTGGCGAAGGCCTGCACCATCCCATCGGCGTCGCCCGGCCGATAGCCGAAACGCAGTCCATGTTCGCCCACCGCGAAATCCGGGCAGACGGCGGGCAGGCCGATGGCGCCATATTGCATCAGCTTCAGGCTGGAATCCGCCAGATAGGCCGATGCTTCCGCCGGCAGATAGGCTGCGATCCCGACATCGGCATGCTGGATATAGGGCAGCGTCCGTTCGAAGGGCATCTCGTCGTGCAGCACCACATTGGACGGGAAGGCGTGCTTGGGTGTTCCGATCATGTGGAAGGTGAAATGGGGAACCGCCTGCGCCAGCGTGCGGATCGCGCCCTCGTCGAACAGCATCGATCCGACCGCCACCGCATTATGCGGCCCGTCATAGGGGCTGACGGTCGGCCGGCGCAGGTTTCGCAGGTCGACGCCATGGGGAATGAAGATGCGCGGACAGTCGAAGCTGTCGAAATGCGGCAGCATGCTGCGGGCGACGACCACGACCATGTCGATGTCGCGCGCCTGCCTTTGCAGCGTCGTTTCGATGCATGCCGGCACGCCGGCGGTCGCCAGCAGGTCGGTCGCGCGATAGACGATCCGCGCATGCGGGGCGATGGCGCGCACTCGCCGGATCAGCGCGGGGGCGATGCCGGATTCGATGAGGATGAGGTCCGCCGTCGCCGCCGCCTCGTCCAGGGCGGGGCAGGCCATGCCGGCCCAGCGGTGGAACAGCCAGCCGGTCAGCGCATCGGGCACCGGCATCTTGACCGGATGCCAGCGTGTCCGCCACAGATAGGCGCGCAGGCCGTCCACCGTTTCCCAGCGGTTGGCGCGCGGGTCCAGCCCCGCCCGGCTGTCGCCGCGCAGCCGCGACAGCCAGCTGTAGCCGATGGACAGGAAGGCGACGTCATGGCCCCGTCCGGCCAGTTTCTGGGCGATGAAATGCACGCTGGCGCGGCGCGCCGTGCGATAATCGTGGCGCGACAGGATGAGGATGCGGGCGTTGGTGACGCCATGGGGTGCGAGGGCGGCCGAAATGGGGATGTTCAATGGCGTCTCTCCCTGCGGCCGATGATTTCGTCGTAATAATCTTCCAGTTCCGCCATGTTGGACCGGATGTGGAAACTGTTGTTGACCCATTCCCGTCCCGCCCGGCCGAAGCTTTCGCACAGGTCCGCCGACAGCAGCAGCCGTTCCAGATGCGCGGCATAGCTGCCGGTGTCGCGCCGCTCCGCCAGCAGGCCGCTCTGCCCCGGCCGGATGGCTTCGCGCATCGGCCCGTCGTCGAAGGCGACGACCGCCATGCCCATGGCCTGCGCCTCCATCAGCACGATGGGCAGCCCTTCGCTGTCGCCATTCGCGGCGCGGATGCTGGGCATGGCGAAGATCCTGTGCCGGGCCATGGCGGCGAACACGGCCTCTCGCGGCTGCGGGCCGGCAAATACCGGCTGGATGCCCAGTTTTCGTGCCTGATCCATCAACGCCGGCTTCATCGGGCCGTCCCCGATGATGGTCAGCGGCTCCTCGCGCAGGCGGGGCGGCAGCTTCGCCCAGGCGTCGAGCAGGAAGTTGACGCCCTTCTTCTCGACCAGCCTGCCCACGAACAGCGCGCCCCGGCGCAGCGAGGGGGAATCGACCTGCGGCAGCTCGGCGGGGTCGATGCCCAGGCGGATGACCCGCAGCTTGCCTTCGGGATAGCCGGCCTCCAACAGGCACTGCCTGATCCAGTTCGACACGCAGATGATGCCGTCGACATAGCGCATCAGGACGGGCTTCAGCATCAGGTACCACAGCCCCTCTGTCCGCCGCGCATGTTCGCGCGCGGTGACGGTCGCATCATAGCCATGGGCCGTCACCACCAGCGGCATGCGCCGCCGCAGGGCAAGCGGCAGGATGCCCGCGCCGTCCTGAAGGAAATGCGCGTGGATCAGGCCAGCGGAGCGTGAGGACAATTGTCCGTCGAGATGGTGGTAATGTCCGGTCAGTCGACTGCTGATCCTTTTCCACTTTCCGGCGCCGGGTTCATGAAGCAGGTGCAGTTGCTGTCCGTCCCGATAATGGCCGCCGACAATATCGTCAGCCATGACGAAGGGCCGATAACGACGCAGCGAGCGGATGTGGTCAGCAATGAAGGTTTCCGACAGGGGCAGGAAACCGCGTCTGTAAATGGCGACCATCGGCATGTTATCTGTCCGCATTGGGAAGATCGGGTTCGAACCCTTGGGACATGTCCTAGGGGTATTCCCTCAATTCGCTGCTGCTTGTGCGGCTGTTATATCCAAAGCCCACCCCTGTTTCGAGTAAGGCATAACACCTATGCAGCGGAACCTAACCCCTTGTGTATCTGTGATAATTGCCGCCTATAACGCGCAGGATACGCTGGTTCGCGCCGTAAATTCGGCGCTGGGGCAGCAGGTGCCGGTCGAAGTGCTGATCATCGACGATGCGTCGAGCGACGACACGCCGAGCGTGGCGGAGGGCCTGACGCGGCTACATGACAATGTCCGCCTGATCGTCAGCGCGGAAAATGGCGGACCTTCGGTTGCGCGCAACAGGGGGCTGGCCGAGGCGCAGGGCGAGTGGATCGCGATACTCGACGCCGACGACGCGTTCCTGCCGGGGCGGCTGCAGCGCATGACCGGGGTGGCGAGGCGGCATGAGGCCGATCTGGTGGCCGACAATCTGCTGTTTTTCGACTGGCAGGCGCAGGCCGTGGCGGGCCGGGCGCTCAGGCTGGCGGACGATCATGTGCGGCAGGTCGGCGCGGCGGATTTCGTCGGCCAGTGCATGACCGGCCGTTCCCCCTTCGACTATGGCCAGCTAAAGCCGATCTTCCGCCGCCGATTCCTCCATGCACGCGGACTGCGCTATCCGCCCCACCTGCGCCATGGCGAGGACTTCGCCTTCGTTCTGGACTGGCTGCTGGCCGGCGCGCGCTTCATGCTGATGGGGGAGGGGCTTTACCTCTTCACCCAGCGCATCGGTTCGATCTCCTCCGACAGTTCGGGCCAGTCGCGCACCATCCTCAACCTCCAGGCCATGCGCGAGCACACGCTGGGCCTGCTCGCCCGCCCGCGCATCCGGGCGGATAGGGCATTGGCGGGGCTGTTGTCGAAACGGGCGGACGCGATCCGCGACCAGGCGATCTGGAACCGCGCCTATCCGCATCTGCGCGCCCGCCGACCGGGGGCGCTGCTGATGGAAATGCTGCGCGACCGGCGCAGTTGGCCGATGCTGGCCCGTCACCTGGTCCGGCGGCGCCGGGCGCGGATGCTGGCGCGGTAAAGGGAGGAGGCCAGCCACAGGCAATATTCAGCCTTCACCGCCCCCAGCAACCGTCCAGCGCACTGCTCAGCTGTTCGACCCTCTGCGCGAAAATCGCATCGCCGCTCAGGAAAGCGGGCGCGCCGACCAGCCGATGCAAAACCGTCGCCATGCGTTCCGTCCGCCGCCTGTCCCACCGCACCATCGCGCCCCGCGCGACGCGCTGCGCCGGCAGGCGCCCCGGCAGCGCGCGCAGATGATGCTTCACCTTGGGCCGCACCGATTGCCATAGCCCATTGCCCTCCCGCCGCATCATCCGCCGGTAATGCGCCATGGCGCTCTCCCTGTCCGGCCGCGGCAGGCGGAAATCCTGTCCGATGCAGCGCTGCACCTGCCCCTCATAATAGGCCCGCAGGCTGATCGAGGGCAGCGCCACAGGCTCATAGGGCAGGTCCAGCGACAGGGTCCAGTCCAGCCATTTGAAGCTGTTGATCCGCCGGGACGACGCAACGGGCACCCAGGGCACCCGCATCGTATCCGCGATGATCGCGGCATGCATGGAATCCGCGATCACCAGCCGCGCCGATCGGATGCGCTCTATCACCCGATGCGCGCATTGCCGGGGATCGACCAGTTCCACGCCCGCCAGCCCGCACGCCCTTTCCCAGGGACCTTCGTCCATCGCCTCATAATGGGGAATGAAGATCGTCCCGTGCCGTTCTTCCTCGGCCAGTGGCTTTAGCCGCGGCAGGGTCGACAGCAGCAGCGCACCGTCCGCGACCGCCCGTTCCGGCCGCCCGACCACCTGCGCCGTCAGCGGCCCGCGCAGCGCCGTCACCTTCCACCGCCCGCTGTCGAAATCGGCGGGCACGGGACGATAGCCGATGCCGCTGGAAAACACCCTGATCCGTTTCGCCTGCGGCATGTCGTTGCCGATGATCGTGCCGATGCCGCAGAACAGATCGCCATCATCCTCGTCCGACCAGCGGCCCGGCGCGAGTTCTTCCCAGAGCCAGCCGTTCAGGTCGTCGCCGAAATTCCCCTGCGGCGCCCGGTAATAATAGAGCTTCACGCGGGCACCTCCGGCATCCCGGCCGGGCGCAGCTTGCGGCGCAGGATTTCCGTCCAATAGCCGGGCAGGTCACGCCAGAGGTGCCGATAGGCCCTTGCGATCATCGCCCGCTGGAGCCGGTCCATCAGGCCCAGATAGAGCCGCGGATGCATCAGGATCGCCGCCAGTTCCATCTGGAAGCTGCGTCGCCGCTGCTGCGTCAGCATCAGGCTTTGCGCGTCGATGCCGTCGATCGCGCCCATCAACTCGTTCGCCCGGATCATGGAAAGGATGCGCCGCAGATTGCGCCCGCCCAGCCGCTCATGCGCGTCGCGATACAGGTTGATGCCTTCGCCGCGCAGGCTGTTGGCGGAAAGCGAGAAGCAGATGCCCCGCGCCCGATGCGCGATCCGCGCCCACATCAGCCAGTCTTCCCCGGCATAGCGCAGGCTCTCCTCGAACCGGAGCGATCCCACCGCCGACCTGCGCAGGATCACGGACGATGTCTGGCACAGATAGTCGCGCACCATCGACGAACCGCCGCTCGTCCCGACGAAGCAATAGGTGCCGCGCGTCCCGTCGAGCAATTCGACCCCCTGCTGCGCCGGCAGCGCCTGGAAAAACGCCATGGCCGCGAACATGGTCGTCGGCGGCATGGCGCTGTCGCAGAAGTAGAAATCATGCGCCGTGCCCAGGGTGTCGATCCCCCAGGCCAGATGGTGCGTCGACCATTGATCGTCGGAGTCCAGAAAGGCGATATAGCCGGAATCCGGCGATAGGGCGTCCAGGCCATGGTTGCGCGCCGCCGCCGGGCCGGCATTGGCCTGGCGAAGGATGCGCAGCCTGATCCAGTCGGGCAAGGCGAGATTATCGAGGTCCAGCTGGGCCGCGACCGGCGAACCGTCGTCGACGACGATCAGTTCGACTTCGGCGGGCCAGGGAAGATATTGGCAGGCGACCGACCGCACGGCTTCGCGCAGCAGCCCGCGCTTGCGCTGGAAGAACGGGATGACGACCGAAATGCGCTTCGGCATGGTCGTCCGGCGCCGGGGCATGCTGGCGTCAGGCCGCATCGGCCCCCCGCAGGGCTGTGGTCGGGGCTGGCGGGGGCGTATCCTCCCAATCCTGCCCCCGCCAGGCATCCTTCAGCGCATGGACGATGAAGCTCAGATTGCCGCGCAGATAGCGGTCCGCAAGCCGGGTCGGCTCCTGAAACAGCCGCCATGCCCATTCGAACCGCGCCCGCTGCACCCAGGCCGGGGCGCGCCGCACCCGTCCGGCGAGGAAGTCGAGCAAAGCGCCGCCGCACAGCACGGGCCGTCCGAACTCCGGCGCCCAGCGCGCCGCCCAGATCTCCTGGCGGGGATTGCCCATGCAGGCGAGCACCAGATCGGCCTTGCTCGCCCCGATGCGGTCGCTCAGGCCCGCTTCCTCCTGCGGGTCGAAGAAACCATGCTGCATTCCCACGATCGAGAGCCGCGGGCACAGGCGGCGCAGCGTCACCGCCGCGCGCTCCGCCACGCCCGGCGCCGCGCCGACCAGGAACAGCCGGAGCCCTTCGGGATGGTCCTTCAGCAGCGCGGGGATGAAGTCCGTGCCGTTGAGGTTGACGGGAAAGGAGCGGCCATAGCGCAACCGGCTCGCCAGATCGACGCCGATGCCGTCGTTCAGCACCAGCGCATTGCTCAGCGCCCCGGCCAGCCGGTCGTCCTTCCGCGCCAGATTGGCCATATGGGCGTTGCAGAAGGCGATGACCTTCGGGCTTTGCGCGCGGACATGGGACCGGATTTCCGCCAGCGCCTCCGTCTGGGAGAGGACGGCGACCTTCACCGGACCGATGGCCCGCTGGCGATGGCCCAATATCTGGTCGTAGATATGCACGATGCGCGCCGAGACCTGCGGCCAGCTATAGCTGCGCAGCGGTTCGGCCGCGTCCTTAAGGGCTCCCCTGGCCCTCGCCGCCCGGAAATCCTTGAGCAGCCGCGCCGCGGACAGGGGATCGTCGAAATGCAGGAGCGTGCCGACGCCCAGCTTCTCGCAGGACCGGCGATGCGCCGGAATGTCGCTGGCGGCGGGATAGAGGCCGGCGGAAACCGCCTCGATCAACGATATGCCGAACCCTTCATAGGCGCTGGCGGACGCGAAGATGCTGCTGCGCCCGATCAGCGCGCGAAGCGCCTCGTCGCTGGGGCTGTCGTGGAATTCCACCTTCCGGGATACGCCCTGTTCGTCGGCGATCCGGCGCAGGTCGGACAGGGCGACGCCCATCGGCTTGCCCGCGACGATCAGCGACCAGGCCGGGTCCAGCGCATTCAACGCGGCGAACCAGCGGATCAGCCGGTCGATCCGCTTGTTGGGGGCGATGCGGCCGAAATAGAGGATCGCCCGCGCATCCGGGTCGGCGGCGGCCGCGAACTTGTCGATGTCGACGCCATTTTCCACCAGCGTCAGCCTTTGGCGGCAGATGCGCGCGAAACTCTCCTGATCCGCCTCGCTGCAGGCGATCGTCGCGTGGAAGCGGCTCAGCGACAGGCGGGATATGCTGTGGAAATAGACCTGCTTCAGCCGCTGCGCATAATCCGTGTGGAAGAAGCCGCCATGGGTGCTGAGCACCATCGGCTTCTGGTGCAGAAAGCGCGTGAGGGCCAGGAAATCGACGAAGAAATCCATGGCATGGACGTGGATCAGGTCGCAATCGCGCACATGGCGCAGCACCGCCGGCGCAATGGGATAGCGCCGTCCGCCGCGGAAGGGCAGGCGGACGACCTCCACCCCGCCGATCGTCTCCCGCGCGGGCAGTTCGGCGCCATCGCCGTCGAAGATGCGATTCAGCGTGACCATGCGCACCTCATGGCCCGCCCGCGCCTGCTCCTCGCAGAGGTTGCGGGTGAAATTCTCCAGCCCGCCGATGCCCGGATGATATTGGCGGGAGATATGGACGATCTTCATGCCTGTTCCACGCTTCATGCCGTCACACGATCATGACCGTGCCGATCAACGGCATGCCCAGCATCGACAGCTTGTTGATCGTGGATTTGAGGTCCGCCGTGGTGGTGGCGTCGCGGCTGACGGCCAGTATCGCCACGTCCGCGCCGGCCGCTGCCAGGGCGAGATCCTCGACATGGCTGGCGTCGACCAGGCAGAGGTCGAAATCGGCCATCATGTCGGCCAGGCCCCGGCTGTCGGATGCGGCCGCCAGCAGGGACAGTCTGGGGATCGAGGCAGGCCGGATGAAGGCGTGGAGGTCATCCTCCGGATCGGTGGGCGTGACCGGCGCCTGGCCGAGCAGCCGGTGCTGGACGAAGTCCGACTGCTTCATGTCGACCAGCAGCGTCCGCAGCCCGCTCAGCGCCGCCGACACCGCGACATTGGCGGTCAGGATCGCCGCCTCGTCGACCGCGCCGACCGTGAGGACCGCGATGGAGGAGGGCGCCCGCCCGTCCGCCAGGCGGAGCGCGGCCAGCGTCGACTGTATGTCGCGCGCCTGCACCGCCAGCCGGTCCTCCGGGTCGCTGACCGCCACGACCAGCGGATCGACCTGGATCGGCCCCGCGGCATTCATCTCGGGCTTTTCGCCCGGGCCGGCGGCGATGAAGATCGCGCCGGGCTGCTCGCTTCTCTCTGTGGATCGGAGTCTCATGACCATTTGGCTCCTTCAAGGCGGAGTTGCTGTCCGATGTGACGGAGGTCGGCCTGCCCCAGCACGGGCACGCCGGTCAGATATGTCATGGCATCGCGGCTGCGGACGCGGGGTTGGAGCCATTCCAGCAGGACCGCCGTGCCAATGGCGAGCATCAGGCCCAATATCGTCATCATCAGCAGCCGCACGGGAATGTTCGGCGCGTTCGGCAGCAAGGGCGCCTCGGCGGCGTTCAGGTGCAGCACGTTCAGCGAAGGGATGCTGCTTTTCGCGCGCAGTTCGGCCATTTGCTGCGTCTCGGTTTCATATTGCTTCTTGGCCGATTCCACATTGCTTTCCAGCACGTTGAGCTTGCCCCGGTCGCCCGCCAGCGACAGCATGCGGGCGCGGTGCTGGTTCAGCAGCGACTGCATGGCGCCCCGGTTGGCCGCGGCGGCGGAACTGGCCGCGGACAGGCTGCCCGACGTCTTGGCCGTTTCCTGCGCCAATGCCGCCCGCAACTGGGCAAGCTGGGAATTGGCCGCCCGCATCAACTCATGGCTCGGCCCCAGTTCCGCCGACATCTGGCGGATTTCGGCCGACTTGGTCGCGATCTGCGCGCGCAATCCCTGGACCACCCCGCTCGACTGCACTTCGGGCATGCTCGCCCCCGCGGCGGCGCGGGCGCCCGCATCGGCGGCGGACGCTTCGGCGGTGGACAATTTGGACGACAATTCGCTCAGCCGCGTGCTTTCCGCATCGATCGCGCCGGTGGAGACGATGCCGTGCTCGCGCTGGAACTTCGCCAGTTCGCTCTGCGCGCTTTCCATCCGCGCCTCGGATTCGCTGAGGCGGGTCTTGAACCAGTCGGCGTAGCGCTTGGCGAAATCATTGCTCATCGACAGACGGGTCTTGTTGAACGCATCGGCAAAGGCATTCGCCATCTCCGCCGATCTGGCCGCATTGCTGCTGCGATAGGCGATGTCGATGGTGCTGCCCGCCGGGCTGGGCGTGACCTCCAGCCCGCTCTGGACCCGTCGGTTCAGCCAGCCCTGGAAGGTCTGGGTTCCGTTGGTCTGGTCGAACCACTGCCGGCGCAGTTCGGGTTCCTTGTCGAGGCCCAGGGCGCGGGTGACATGGCCGGTGATCGCCTCGCCGCGCAATATCTGCGCCTCGGTCGCCAGCATGGCGGCGGGTTCGCCGGCCGCGCGCGTCTCGCCGGGCAGCGGGTCGGGCGCGCGCGTGTCGAACAGCAGCGTGGCCGACGCCACATATTCGCGCGGCGTCATCAATATCCAGACCGCGGTCAGCAGCATGACGCTGCAGAATATCCCCGCCACCAGCCGCCAGCGCTGCAATATCGCGCGGAATATGTCCAATATCAGCATAGTCACTATCCTATTCGATGATCCGGCCTATTCGGCGGCGATCGGGCGATGAAGATCGTTCATGCTGATGATGTTCTCATCGATCTTCTCGCTGTTCTGCGCGGCGAACAGCATGGCCAGCATGAATTGCGGCGCCAGGCTGTCCTGGAAGGCGATGCGATCCTCTGCCGCATCGATGATCAGCGCGTCCCGTAACTGGGACAGGATGCGCTCGCCCCGTTCATCCGACAGCGCGTGCCGGGTGATGAAGCCGTGGGCGGCGGCGGTGCGGGCGATGGTCTCGATCATGCTCCAGTGCGGGCTGTTCGTCGCGATCACCTTGCGGAACAGCGCCGCATCCTCCGCATTGGTGAGCGCCCAGTCGTTGACGGCCCGCGCCACCCCGGCCAGCGTGGCGGGCAGGTCGACCTTCCGCTCCTGCCGCTTGATCACCTCGAAACAGGCGAGGGCGCAGAACAGCCGGACATGATAGGGCGATCCGCAGGCGAGATGGGCGATGGTCTCCCGGCTGGCATCGGTGAAGCCCATGCCGGTCGACACCGCGCCCTTGGCGATGATGTCGAACACAGCCTGGGATTCGATCCGCGAAATCGGGATCACCGACATGTGCCGCCGCAGGGAGGCGTGGCCCGCGATCAGGGCGTCGACCCCCGCCGCGATGCCCACCGCGACGATATGAACCGGCATGGCCGCGTCGGACAGCATCTTCATCAGCCTTGCGACATCATGTTGCACGGCGCCGTCGGTGATGCGGTCGAATTCGTCCAGGATCAGGACGAAGCGGCGACGGGCGCGGGGCGCGATCTGTTCGATCACGTCCCGCGGATTGACCGGACGGTCCCCGGGCCAGTCGACCGGCGCCCCGGCCAGGGCATCGACATAGGGCCTGATCAGCGCCCCGAAATCCTGATCCGGCTCGCACGCCGAATAGAGGACGACGAAGCCCCGGTCGTCGGCCATATTGGCGAAGACCCGCGCCAGCGACGTCTTGCCGGACCCCCGCGCGCCGTAGATCAGGGCGTGATTCCCCCGGTCCAGAACGCCCTCGACCAGCAGTTCCAACTGCTCCTGCCGGCCGTGAAGATGGCTGGAACTGGTGACGGGCTGGGTCGAGTTGAACCCCTTGCGGATGGCCGACCGCAACATGTCGGCCGTCGGGGGCGCCGGGGTGGCGGGCTCGGCGGCGGCGGCGGCGCGGATGGCCGCCATGCGGCGCGCCAGCTCCTCGCTCTGGGGCTTGGGCTTGCGCCTTGGCTTCAGCCACCGCGCTATCCAGGAAAACAGGGGCATTTCGGGTTCCTTCCCAGCCTGATCAGAAGATGCGTTCCTGGACGGTGAAGACGTCGCCCGGCTTCACCAGCATGTCCAGGTCGGCGCGCTTGATCCTCTGGTTGCCGCGGTTGAGGCTGATCTTCTTTTCGGATCCGCCCAATGTCGGCCCCCCTGCCTGCGCCAGCATCTGGCGCAGCGTCATGCCGCTTTCATAGGTGATCTTGCCGGGCTTGTTGACCTGGCCGTAGATGAAAACGTCCTCCGCCTTGGGCACGAACAGGGAATCCCCGGGGCGCAGCATCTGCCCGGTTCCCGTCGCGCTGTTCAGGTCTTCAAGCGGGATGCGGCGGTCTTCCTCGCCCTGGCGCTGCAATATGGCGTAATCGGCGGCATCGGTCCGCGCGCCGCCGGTGCGGGCCAGCATCATCGCGATCGTCTGCGGCCGGTCCAGCGGATAGATGCCGGGATTCTGGAGATTGCCGAAGACGGTCACGGCCCGGCTGACATAGCTCACCACCTCCACATTGACGATCGGATTGACGAAATATCCGCCCGCCTTCAGTTGATCGCGCACCTTGGTCGCCAGCGCATTGGCGGTCACGCCCTGCGCCACGACTTCCCCGACGCTGGGCAGGGTGACGCTGCCGTCCTCCTTGATCCGGGTTTTGACGTCGAACGGATAGGCGCCGAAGACGGACACCCTTATCTCGTCATTGGCGCCCAATATGTAGCTGGACGCCAGCGCCGCGCCCGGCGCGGCATCGGCCGCCATCGCCGGAACGGCGGCGGAAAGGGATGCAAGGATCAGGATGGAAAGGGCAGGGAAGATCGGTTTCATGGCCAGTACCTCATAGATCCAGTCCGACGAACAGCAGTCCCGACGTGCTTTTGTAACGGAACTGGTCGACGGCCGTTGTTCGCCACTCATGGCGTATCTCCGCCCCGGCATTGAGGCGGCTGCGCAACTGGTAACGATAGCCGGCAAAGACCGCGCGGGTGCGGTCCGACCGGCGCAGCAGCGGCGTGTCGAGCTGCAATTCTCCCTTGAACGACCGGCGGCTGTAGCTTCCGCCGGCCGACAGGCCGGAGCGCGCCCCCAGCTTCAGATTGCCGCGCAGGCTGAAGTCGGTCTGCACGATATAGGTCGCGCCCGTATTGCTCTGATTGCGGGAGCTGCGGTCGACATCCAACAGGATCGACAGCCGGTTGGAGGGGGTATAGACCGCCTGCGCCTCCACCCCCAGGCCGGAGAAGTCGGCAATGCCGGGCGCGCGCGGCTTGGTCTTGAAATAATTGGCGCCCAATTGCCAGCTCAGGCGCGGCGCCACGGCCCGGCGGAAGAGGATGCCCGCGCGGTAATTTTCCGCGCCGTCGCGCAGGCCGGCTATGGCCTCGTCGGCATTGGGGCGGCGGAAACGCTCATATTGGAAGGTCGCGCGGATTTCGCCCAGGCTGGCCTTGGAATAGCCGATGCCCGCCATCGCCGTGGACGTGTCGATGTCGAATATCCGCCGCGAAGAGGCGCTGTTGCTGGTATTCAGATAGCCCATGGCGGCCACGGGGAAGAAGCCATAGGGCTTCTCGCAGTCGACCGCGACCCTGTAATCCTGCGTCCTCTGCGTGTTGCCGACGACCACGCCCTGATCGGAAAGATTCGATTGCGCGAAATTCAGCCGCGCCCTGGGCTGCACATGGCAGTAACCGGATACGGACAGATCGGCATCGGCCTGAAGACTGATCCTTTCCCGATCGAGAAATTCGAAACGCTGGTGGAAATCATAGCCGGCCGACCCGATCACCGTCAGCCGGTGCAGACCGAATTGCCGGCGGTAGGTCACGTCGACGCTGGGCGTGATGCGCAGGTCGTCCTGCTCTCCGGTGACCAGGTCGTCATTCTGCCGCAGGACGTTGCTGTCGTAGAGCAGGCGCACGGTCGGCCGGACCCGCAAACCGTCGGGCGGAACCTCCACCTCGGTCTGGGACAAGGCCGCCTGCGGGATCATGAGGGCCGCCGTGGCGGCTGCGCTCATGACGGAAAACTGCTTCATCATGGCTCCCTTGCAACGATATATTTGCTGAGCACCGCGGCCTGCGGACGGGGGCCGCCGGTCGGCTGAACGCTCATCGGATAGCGGGCGCCCCACCAGGCGCCGCCCGCCCAATAGGTCCATCCCATCCAGACATCGCCATTGGCGCGCAAATGGGCGAGCAGAACGTCCAGCCCGCGCAGGCAATTGTCGTCGGGCGGCGCACCGAATTCGCCCAGGAAGCCGCGATGACCATTGGCCCGCAGCCATGTCGTCGCGCCCGCCAGCCGCGCATCGATCAGGTCCGGGCTGACGCAGCTCGTCGCCGTGCCGGAACTGTCGGCATCCAGATATTGGTGCATCTCGAACGCATAATTGTCGCCAGGATCGCGAAAATCGGCGAAGGCGAGCGCGTTGGAGTTCGATCCGCCCGTGGTCCAGCTATGCGCGCCGCTATATTTGGAACCCGGCACGAGGATGAGATTGGCGGCCCCCGTCCGCCGGATCGCCGCGACGCTGCCGTCCGCCAGCGACCGCCAGGCGGCTGGCGTCATGCCATAGGGCTCGTTCATCAGGCCGAAGGCGACGGCGCCATTGCCCTTGTAATGCTCCGCCAGCCGCTGCCAGAGATCGGCCAGCATCGCCGACCCATTGGAAATCTGGTCCAGCCGCTGGCCGTTGTACCGGCCGTAATTATGCACGTCGAGCACGATGGTCCGGAACGGCGCCAGACTGGCGAGCGACTTGTCGATCAGGGCCATCTCCGTCGTGGAGAGCGGCTTCAGCGGCGCCGGCTGCACCCGTTCCCAGAGGATCGGCACGCGGACGATCCGCATCCCCATGTCGATGAAGGGCTGGGCGGTCCTTGCGTCGGGATAGATATAATCCTTGCCGAAGACGCCGGGCTTGCGCGCGGAATTGAATTCCCCGCCTGCTATGTTGACGCCCGACAGGGGCGGTTGCCCGGCGGCAGGCTGCTCGGCGGTCAGCGGCAGGGCCAGCAGCATCAGCAGCGGCGCCATGGCGAGGCGAGTCGCCACCCTCATCGGATGAAGCCCCTTTGTCGCCATGGCGATGCGCCTGCTTCCCCGCTAGGTGCTGAAGGGAAGGAGACATGATGAGCGCGAAAGGCGACCTGCTCGCAAAGGCCCCAGCCGGCGACGCCCCCGACAGGACGGCGGCGGACGCCCTGCCCTGGTTTCAGGGCGCGGACAGCGTGCCGACCCATTTCGGCATGGTGGGACTGCTCCAGGAAAAGGGCATGGTCGTGGATCTCGGCGCGCCTCAGCCGGGCGGCACGCGGCCGATCCATTACCGGCGGTCGTCCGGCGCCCTGCTGTCGATTTCCGTCCCGCTTTCCATGACCATCGCGGCGGGCGATTTCCTGCTGGTGAAGTCGCTGACCTGCCCCGACGGCGCGGTGCGGCCGGTCGCGGTGCGCCCGCCGGCCAGCCCGGACTGGATCGCCATAGCCGATCTGGAGCGCATATTGGGACACTATGGCGCGGGCGCATCCCGCTTCGTCCGATGGAGCGCCGGGGCAGGCGCGGCCTGCGGCATTGCCGCGCTGTGCGGGGTCGCGGCGCCCGTCACGGCGCTGGCGGGCATGGTCGCGGGCGTCGCGGCGCTCGGCCTTCATCGCCGGGACCGGCGCGACCGGGGCCGCGTCAGGCGCCTGATCGGCTGAAGCGCTCATACCAGCAGCCCTTCATTGCGATACCAGGCGACGGTGCGGCGGAAGCCCTCCTCCAGCCCAACGGCGGGCCGGAAGCCCAGCGCCTGTTCCGCCCGCGCGATGGAAAAGGCGCGGTTATGCTTGAAGAAGGTCAGGCGGCGGCGGTGCAATGGCGGCTGCACCCCCAGCGGCGCGCAGAGCAGTTCGCAGCCATGCGCGGCCAGATTGACCAGCCCATAGGGCACGGTGCGCCGGGGCGCGGGCACGTTCAGCACATTGGCGGCGGTCGCGACATAGTCGCGCAACGGCAGATAAGTCTTGCCGCCGATGATGAAGGTGCCGCCCGGCGCCGCATCGCTCGTCATCGCCAGCAGGAATCCATCGACCAGATCGTCGATATAGACCGGGTGGAAATTCGGCCGCCGCGATCCGATGAACAGGAAACGGCCCTGCTGCACCATGCGGAACATCTTAAGCATGCGCGTGTCGCCCGGCCCGTAAATGGCGCAGGGGCGGATGATGACGACGTCCATGCCCGGCCGCATCATCGCGTCGCGGCACAGGTCTTCCGCCAGCAGCTTGCTTTCCTGATAGGGATCGCGCGGGTCGAAGGGCGCGTTTTCGTCGGCCGGCGTTTCCGCCACATCGCCATGCACGCCGATGGACGAGCAATAGACGAAGCGCGCCACCCCCGCCTTGCGCGATTCCGCCAGCAACGCTGCCGTGCTGTCGCGATTGGCGCTCAGGAACTCCTCCCGCGCGCCTTCCGACCGATACATGGCCGCGATGTGGAAACAGGCCGTCGCACCCTCCACCAGCCGGGCGAAGGCATCGGTGTCGGTCAGCGATCCGCCGATCCATTCGATGCCGCTCTCCCTTTCGGCGGCGCTGGGCGGGCGGCGCGTCATGGACCGGACATGATAGCCCATGCCGATCAGCCGCCGCGCCAGCGCGCCGCCGGTGAAGCCGGTCGCGCCGGTAACGGCGACGATGGGGCGTCCGTCCGCGCTCATGCCTTCCTCTCCCGGTCGAAGCGCTGGAGCACCGGATTGCCGATCAGGCTGGTGACGCCGATGCGGCGCAATCCTTCCTCCACCATGCGCACCGGCTTCCCCGCCAGGCGGTGGAGGCCCATGGGCGCGCTGAACTGCTTGAAGCGGCGGCGGGGCGCGAAGCCGTTGCGGCGGAAGGCCTGCTCGATCCGGGCGGGCCAGAAGCTGCGATAGGTGCGCGTGTCCTTCTCGATCAGCCGCTTGATCGGGAAGGTCGCCGCCGACAGTGCATTGGCGCCCATCAATGTCGGATAATCGACGATGACGCTGTAGCGGGCGACGCGACAAAGTTCGTCGATCAGCCTGTCCGGATCGTCGATATGCGCCAGCAGCCTGATGCTGGTGACAAGGTCGAAACGGCCGTCCGGGAAGGGCAGGGCCAGCAGGTCGCCGGTCACATAATCCACCCGGCCGGCATCGGCGCCCTGCAACAATTGTTCGGCGCAATCGGCCGTCGAGCCCAGGACCGTGGTCTTGATTCCCATGTCCAGCAGTCCGCCGACAAGCTGCCCATGGCCGCCGCCGACATCCAGCGCGCTTTGGTGGAGGGGCGGCCCATCGTCCACCAGATCGCGCAGGCCGCGGTCCTGGATGTCGAGCAGATAGGCGCCCGAAGGCCCCGCAAAGCGGCGGGCATATTGGACCGACCCCGTTTCCAGATCGGGGGGAGGAAGCAAACCAGTCATGCCGCACCTGCGGTTGCCGCAATGCCAAAGAACGCAGGCGGACATGACTGGCCTGACGGCACGCACCGCCCGCGGGGCGGCAGGGGCCTGACCACGGACGCGCCTTTCGTGCCGGGAAGGGCCTGCTTCCCGACATGGGGGCAGGCACGCCGCACGGTTGGGTGCCGCCAGCTGTAGACGTGGAAGCTGCTGTGCGTGGGGACGGGGGTCAGGCGCCGCTCGATCTCACGGGCGATTTCGGGGCGCACGCCCATGGGATTGCGCCACTGATAATCGGACACGATGACGACGCCGTTATCGGTGCAGTCGATGACTTCGGACAGGGCGGCCCGGCTGTCGATCAGCGGACGGCCGGTGCGGAAATCGCTGTTGAAGTCGGTCGGCGGCTTGAGCTCGCCCAACCGGCTGTGGCTGATGAACAGGTCGAACGGCCCGATATGCGCCAGGGTGCGCAGGTCGTCGCCGGTGACGAGCAGGCTGCTGCCTTGCGCGATCCGCCGCAATTCGGGCGCCGCCCTGTCCCATTCGCCGTCGGGCACCGGCGCGGCAAGGGCGGCGGGCCCTTGCGCAAGGGTCGACGCCATCAGCCGGGCGGAATGGCGGTAGGCGACGTCGCCGCCCATCAGCAGCAGCATCGCCGCGCCCGCCAGCAGGGCTGGACGCAGCGTTCCCCTGCCGCCGAACCGTTCGACCAGCGCGCCGATGGCCAGGCCATAGGCCATGCAGATGAAGGGAAAGACATAATAGCTGTAGCGCCACGCCTTCATCCCCGCGAAACTGTGGAGCGCCAGGCACAGCATCACCATGATCGCGCACAGGCTGGCCAGCGAGGGATTGCGCCGCCAGGCCGCCGCCAGCGCAACTGGCCAGAGCAGCAGCATGGCGGGCATCTGCGCCCGGAATTCGCGCAGATAATAGAAGGCGTCGTCCTGCGATCCGGTCGCCCAGCGCTCGGCATGGCGATAGCTTTCCAGCGCTGGCCCGGCCTGCGACAGGGCGATGGTTGCGCAGGCCAGCGCGATTGCGCCCAGCACGATCAGGTGCAGCGGGCGCATCGTCGCTATCGTCGCGCGCTGGTCGAACAGCAGCCAGCAGCCCAGGGCCAGCGCGGCAATCGCCGTCACTGGTTGCAGATGGGCGGCTATGGCCAGGCAGAGCGCCGTGGCGGCCAGCCAGCCCGGCCTGAACCGGCCCGCAGGCCGCGTGGCGAGGAAAAGGCTTCCCGCCGCGGTCAGTATCATCAGCGCGTGCAGCGCGTAGAAGCGGGCGAAATGCGCGATGTCGAGCGTGTAGCCGGCAAGGCCGAACAGCGCGGCGCCGGCCACTGCGCTCCATATGCCGCCGCTCTGCCGCAGCCACTGGAAGGCCAGGGCGACGCTGATGCCCGAAAAGAGCAGCGAGGGAATGCGCGCCACCCAGAGGTCGGACCGCCCGAACAGATCGAAACTGCCGCCGACGATGGCGGTGAACAGCCGCGCCCGTTCGTAACGGCCGTCCAGGATCGCGAAGCTGCCGTCCGCGGCCCAGCTGCGCCCCGCCAGCAGATGGTAGAATTCGTCGATATGGGCGGGGCGCGTCTGAACGGTCAGCACATAGACCAGGCAGGCCAGCAACCCCGCGACCAGGGCATGGGCCGCTCCGGGCAGGGCCATGGGCGCGCGCCGGCCATCCTGCGACGGCAGGACGACGGGCGGTCCCAGATGCTCCGATGTGGTGGCCATGAATATGATCTCACATTCGGCAAAAGCCGACAGGATGTTCGATGGCGCAAGAATTCGATCTAACCGAATTTAAGTCAATATAAGGGAGAACGCTTAGCCGTAGGTATGACTACATAATGGTATGTTTCTGAAATTTATGTGAATGTGTTTCCAAGGTCGCTGAATCGATTGGCGTTGAACCCATTTATGGAAGTCATAAGGGGCATCGCCCGGCAATATTATATAATATTGTAGGAATTGACGCATGGTCGATGTTTCGATTGTCGTTCCTCTTTATAATGAAGAGGACAATGTACAACTCTTGCATGAAGCCATCAGCAATGCATTGGCGGACTTCCGGCCCAGCTATGAAGTCGTGCTGGTCGATGACGGCAGCAGGGACGCGACCTTCGTCCGCGCGGCGGAAGTCGCTGAGCGGGACGGGCGCGTGCGCATCGTCAAGTTCCGCGGCAATTACGGCCAGACCGCCGCGATGGCGGCCGGCATCCAGAATGCCCGCGGCGACATCATCGTCACCATGGACGGCGATCTGCAGAACGATCCGCTGGACATACCCCGCATGGTCGAACTGATCCACGCCGGGCACGACATCGTCGTCGGCTGGCGCAGGAAGCGGCAGGATGGCGGGCTGCGCGTCTTCGTGTCGAAATGCGCCAACCGCATCATGGCCCGGCTGATGGGCGTGGCGGTGCGGGACAGCGGCTGTTCGCTAAAGGCCTTCCGCAGCATGCTTATCAAGCAATTACCCATGTATGGAGAGATGCACCGCTTCATTCCGGCCCTCTCCCGCCTGGCCGGGGCGCGGCTGGCGCAGATCGAGGTGCGGCACCATCCGCGCCAGTTCGGCGTCTCCAAATATGGCTTCTCGCGCATCTACAAGGTGATGCTGGACATCGTGTCGATCCGCATCCTGCTGAGCTTCGTGCGGCGGCCCATGGCATGGCCGCGCCATATGATCGTCGGCATCACCCTGCTTGGCCTGCTGTCCGTCGCGGCGGCGGTCTGGGGCGGGGGGTTGGCGCTGCCGATGCTGGCCATCGGCGTGCTCTGGCTGTCGCTGGCGCTGTTCCTGCTGGGATGGGCGGTGATCGGGCAGATGCTCGCCAGCCTGACCGGCAATGTTTCCGGTTTCGCGTCGCTGGGCGCGAAACTGTCGGCCCAAATCAAATTGGGGGATTGAACAATGGTTGCCACGGCAAAGCTTGACCTGGTCGAAGTCATGGACATTTCCGTCATCGTACCGGTCCTCAAGCGTTTCGACGATGCCGCCCGCGTCTATGCCGAATATCGGGACAGGGTTGCATCATCGGGGAAAAGTTACGAGTTCATCTTCGTCATCGACGGACAGCCGGACTATCCGGTCGCCACGCTGGAACAACTGCAACGCGACGGCGAACCCATAGAGATCATCCGCTTCGGCCGGGAGTTCGGGGAATCCGCCTGCCTGCGCGAAGGCATCCGCCAGTCGACCGGGCGGCACCTGCTGTTCCTGCCCGCTTATTTCCAGATCGGCGGCGCGGCGATCTCCGAACTTCTGGATCATCTTGACGAAGCCGACGTCGTCGCCGCCCGCCGCGACAGACGGGCGGACGCCATGTTCAACCGGCTGCGCGGCTGGGGCTTCCAGAAGATGGCGCGATTTGCCGGGGCCAAATATGACGACCCCGGATGCCTCGTCCGCGCCGTCCATCGCAGCGTCTTCGACGAAATCCCGCTCCAGGATGAGAAGCAGCGATTCCTGCCCCTGCTGGCGGAGGTGCATGGCTTCAAGGTCGTCCAGCTCACCCTGCCGCAGGCCGAGAGCGACGCCGGCCGGCCGCAACACAAGCCGGGCGTCTATTTCGACGTGATGATGGACCTGATGGCGGTCGGCTTCCTGGTCCGCTTCATGCAGCGCCCCTTCCGCTTCTTCGGCACGGTGGGCGCGGCGTCGATCCTGAGCAGCCTGGTCCTGATGGCTTTCCTGCTGTTCCAGCGGGAGGTCAGCAACATTCCGCTGGGCGACCGCCCGCTGCTGGTGCTGGTCGTCCTGCTGCTGGTGCTGGGCATCCAGATCGCGGCGATCGGCCTGATCGCGGAGATCGTCATCTTCACCCGCGGCGACGGCAAGCAGCATTATCGGATCGAGAAGATCGTGGAGCATGTGTCCGCCGATGCCTGAAACCGTCATCATAGGGGCGGGCATTCAGGGCGCCACGCTGGCGCTCGCCGCGCTCGAACGGGGCGTGTGCCCGATCCTCGTCGATCGGGACGACCGGCCCTCCGGCGCGTCCGTCAACAGCTATGGCATCGTCCATGGCGGGCTGCGCTACCTCCAGTCGATGAACATCCCACGCTGGGTGCGCAGCCGCCGCGCGCAGAACTGGTATATCGACCGCTATCCGCATCAGGTGCGGCCGCTGCGCTGCGTGATGCCGCTCTATGCCGGCGCCCCCCGCTCGCCCCGGCTGTTCGCCCTTGCGCGAGGTCTCGACCGGATGCTGCGAACGGCGCTTGGCCAGCATGTGCCGCTTCCCGAAGATGGCGCCTGTTCGCGGCAGGAGGTCTTGCAGGCCTATGACGTCGCGTCCCATGGCCTGCTGGGCGGCGCGGTCTGGTATGATGCGCAGTTGCTGAACCCGCCCGCGCTGTTGAGGGAAATGCTGGCCGAAGTGGAGCAGCGCGGCGGCGTCGTGCTGCGCTCCACCGAAGTCACCGGCCTGATCGAGCAGGGCGGCCGCCTCCAGGCCGTCCAGTTGCGCAACGCAAGGGACGGGCGCGAACAGAGGATCGCCGCCGACCGGCTGTTCGATTGCGGCGGCGCGCAGGCGGGACGCTGCATCGGTCCGGCGCGCCGGGCGCCGAGCGCGGCGGTCCTCGCCTTCAACCTGCTGATGGACATTCCCGCGCCCCCCGCCAGCGACGCCTACGCCCTGTCGCCCACGCCGGGGCGCGGGCGCAGCTTCTTCTTTCGCCGCTATGGCGCCGCGACGCTCGTCGGCACTTTCTATCGTCCCGCGCCCGGCGGCCTTTCGCCCGAACCCACGGCGGAGGATGTCCGGTCCGCCCTGGCATCCATCCGCCAATGCCTGCCCAATGTCGAACTGGACGAAGGATCGGTGCTGGCCACCTATGCCGGCCTGCTGCCGGACCGCGACGGCAGCGGCCGGGCGCTTCATCCGGGCGACCGGCATCTGCGTCCGGGGCCGGAGGGCTATCATATGCTGGTCAGCGGCAAGCTGACCACCGCTCCGCTGCTGAGCGAACAGGTGGCGCGCCGCCTGTGG
>NZ_ATDO01000037.1:0-43443 GCF_000445085.1 Sphingobium sp. HDIP04
CGGCGTAGCACCCGTTCGGAAGTCCTGAGATCATAGCCGAGGCTACGGCGAACGGCGAGATAGCGGTCAAGCTGGCTGGCGAGGCTCATTGTGCACCTCCCGCGACGGGCCAGGGCTGGGCAATGGATCGCAAGCCTTCGATCTCAAGCCGGGCGTAGATCATGGTGGAACCGCGCGACCGGTGGCGCAGCATGTCGCCGACCTCGTCGAGTGAAGCGCCACGATTTATGAGTTGCGTGGCAAGGCTGTGGCGTAGAACATGCGATCCCACATAGGGCGTAGCGGGCTTCTGACCGGTCGCATCGAGCGCATCCTTGATGATAGCGTTGACGATCTGGCTATCCTTGAATGGTCGATGCGGAGCGCGCTGGGTGACGAACAGGGTCCGGCAGTCAGTCGGTCCGCGCTCCTCCCTCAGATACCGGCTTAGGGCTTCACCGACCTCGGCGGTGATGGGCACACGGTCATGCACTTTGCCTTTGCCGCGCACAGTCAGTTCGCCTGAACGCCAGTCGATATCGTCGAGTTCGATCCTGGTGATTTCCGGCGCGCGAAGCCCAAGCCGTGCCATGATCAGGAGCATCGCATAATCGCGAACGCCGTGCCGGGGATTTCGGCGAACCCAGTCAAGCACGGCTTCGACGCCTTCGGGCGACAGATGTCGGGGAAGGCGCTTGTCGCGAGCCATCGCTGCTTTGGGCACGCTTAGGGCAAGGTTGGTCGCGGTGACGCCTCGTGCGAACAGGTACTGGAAGAACGTGCGCAGATGCGTCACTGCACTCTTGTCTCGGTATGGCCGCCCCCGCGACAGCAAGTGTTGAACGAACCCGACGGCGTCAACGGGTCGTAAACTGGTCAGGTCGAACATGTCCGCACCAAAGCGGTGGTCCATGAAGCGGTTGGCAAAGCGGAGCGTATGGTGGATGCTGCGCGGACTGAGGCCGCGCTGTTTGGTGAGATAGGTTTCGAAGTCGGCCAGCAGTTCGGCGCGGGCGACCTCAGCGGGAGTCGGTGCAACCGGCTTGGCAACGCATATCTCGATCAGGTGCGCAGCGAATTTGCGCCCCAGGCTGTAAAGGCGGATCGTTCCTGTTCTCTGCGGCTCTGCTGCCCGACCCAGCTTTTCCGCAAGATCGGGCGTCAATGCCGATGGTGCAATGCCAGCCTCATCCATTGCCAGTCCAAATCTGCGGATCAGATTTCGGTATTCTTTGATCGTGGCGTGTTTGTAGTTCGCCTCGGCAAAGCAGCGCATGAAGCTGTCGATGTACGGCTCAATGCAGGTTTTGGTGATTATCGTCATGGTTTTCGTGCTCCATAGGGTTGGAGCGCGATCCGGGCCTTGTCGTCGCCCTGACTGCAAGATTATCAGTTGTGTTGGTTTCAGATATGCGGAGTGGGCATGAAGCAGAAGACCAAGGTTTTGGGTGATGCAGCCGTAAAGGCGTTGATCGAGAAGTACGACTGCCCGGTGCCATTCCACGAAGTGCGCACCCGGCTTCTGGGCAATATCGCAACCCCGGAGCTATCGGCCTCGCCCTTGCAGATGATTCAGGATTTATGGGGCGGTGAGTTGCCCGTGTTCGACAGCGTGGACGAAGCCAACGAATTGATTGGTGCTCTGATCGACGGCCTTTGGAATGGGCTGACCCGGCACCAGAAGCGTAGTCAGCCATTCAGGCTGACACGTGTGTCGATGGACCCAACTGCTGCAAATCTCGGACACTACGGGCTGATCCGTCTTGAGGAACTGGATGGCTTCATCGAAGGTCTGTTCAACGGTCATGATATCATCGATCTACCCGAACGTGCTCATGGCGCGATCGGCCAACTTGCCGAGCTCCGTGCGATGATGGGCGGTATCTGCGAACTCGTGGAACGTGACCCCAATGCGGATGATCGCACCCAGCTTGACACGACATTCAAGCACCTGCGCGAACTGACCAAAATCATGGAGACCGAAATCCACGAGACTGTGCTGGCTTGCACTCGTGCACGGCGACAGATGCTTGAAGGCATTCTCACCGAGAAGCCGACGGTGCATTGATCCAATGTCCGAGGAACGTCTCCGCGAGAAGCTGCGCAAGATCGAAGCTCTCTATGCCGGCGCCACGACCGCCGGCGAGCAAGCCGCCGCAGGTGCCGCTGCGGAACGCATTCGCCGCCAGTTCGCAACGGCCAGCAAACAAGAACGTGCCGAGGAGTTCAAGTTTTCAATTTCTGACCCCTGGTCACGACAGCTCTTCATCGCTCTGTGCCGCCGCTATGGCATCAAGCCATTTCGCTATGCGCGCATGCATCGTCAGACGGTGATTGTTCGCGCGCCAGCGAGTTTCGTTCGGATGACGCTATGGCCAGAGTTCGAGGAACTGAGCCAAGCCCTGACCTCGCATCTGGATGAAATCACGCAGAAGATCATCAGAGAAGAAGTGCACGAAGCCACGCAGGATGCGGAAGAAGTGAGCGAACCGCGTCAGTTGCGCTGAACGTTCCCACATTCCAGCGGATTACCTCCCAGGCACCAGGAATATGCCGAAGCGGCACGTCACCAAATCGCGGAAACACGAGATCCTACGATGCCATGCGGCATAATCCGGGTTACGGCATTATGAACCGTCTCGTGGCAACGCGTGGACGCATAGTGATCCATGCTGCGGAAGGCCGTTCGGTTCGGCAGCTGGATATGATCGAAGGTCGGTGTGAAGTAGGCTTGGTTTCCGCCATGGCGAACGTCGGCAGGGATTCCCGTGAAGAAGGCGTCGATCGCCGCCTGCCGCTCGGACGGGATCAGAGGCTGCTCCGGTTCGTCAGAGGGGTAGAAATAGGCTGGAAGACCGTCGATCTGATCGGCGTTGAACACGATGTAATGGCGCAGGAACCGGATGCTCCGCTCCACTTGCTTGCCGGTTTCGGGGTGCTCCTCACGCTTCTTGAACGAGGAATAATAAACCGAAAGCGCGCCGGTTTGACCCTTGCGGACGTGCCCGCCTAGCGTTTCCGCCTGGCGCCAGGTCATCCAGTAACGCGAACGATAACCCTGGGCATCGCCGAGCGCCCAGAGATAAAGCGTATTGATGCCCTGATACGGCGTGCCGCAATGACGCAGCGGGCGTCCGCCCGCCCCGTTCAGCCGCCAGGGCCTCGACCAGGGCGGAACACCCTCCTCGAGCTTGCGGATGATGAGGTCGGTGATTTCGGCGGCGACATCGCGGCTCGTGCGTTTCGCAAGGGACATGGCGCTTCTCCGTGCGGAAGGGGAAAAGGCCGCCGGCACGGGACCACGCGCCGGCGGCAAGGCATCCAGGAGAAAGCGGCGTCAGGCCGCGAGAGCGTCCTGATCGGGCGATTCCGCTTCGATTTCGCAGGCACCGGACACTGTCTCGTCGACGCCAGCCACGCCAACCTCTTCGGCATCCTCGGGCTCGACGATCGCCTGCTCTTCAGGATCGCCTTCGGCGGGTTCGAGATCGTCCGCCTCGGTCTTGTCGAGGAAGCGCATGGCGTCGGGCACCCAGGCAAGCGCCGCGTCCCGGACCTCGGGCTCGACGATCGCTTCGCCCGCGAAGAGCTTCGCGCACGATTCCGAGATCTCCGACTTCTTCATCGTCGCGTGGCGCGCGGTCAGCGCCGCGCCGCCGACATCGGCGAGCAGCGTCAGGATCGAGCCCTTGCTGATGCGGTCGAAGAAGTTCTCGGATGTCGGCCGCCACCAGCTTGCGACATCGACATCCATGATCGTCGCCAACCGGTTGTGGAGCGGACACTGCTCGGCGCGGTAGCTCGCCTTCGCTTCGAGCGACATCGCCACGATGTAGGCGAGCCAGGCCGCCTTGCTGTCGTCGTCGAGCGCCCGGAACGCCTCGAACCGGTCGACCTCGGACTTGTGCTCCAGCCAACTCGCATCGAGCCCGTCATGGGCTTCGGCGAGATAGCCCCGCGCGCGGGTCGTCGGCTGGTCGCCACTCACCGGATCCTGCGGCGAGCGAGCGCGAATGGTCGAGCCATAGGCGCTGAACGTGCTGGCGCGATCGTCAATCATGACGAAGAGCGCATAGTCGAGCGCCAGGGCCGGATGGCTGAGCAGGGTCGCTGCGAGCACGTCGCGCCGCTGCATCGCCAGCTCATCGTAGAGCCGGGCGCTGAGCGGCTTGCCGCCCGGGGCGATCGCTTCGGGCGGCGGAGCAGGCGGCGTGTAGCTGCCGCCCGGGCCGGTCGAACCGCCACCGCCGGCACCATCGCCGTGGTCGTCCTCGCCGTTTTCATCAGCGCCGCCGATGCTGACCGGTTCCTCGCTATAATATTCGGTGTCGAGGACCATCTCGCCTCTGGGCGTCAGCTTGAGAAACGCGCCGACGAGCGGCTTGATCTCGTCAGGCAGCACCGGCGGGATGTTGTGGAGCGCGTGTTCTTCCTCGGACAGGGCATCATATTCCTGGTCGAGCGCCTTGTAGGCATCCTCATCGATGGTCTCGTCATCCATCTCCTCGGCGATGGCTTCCTGCCGCTGTGCAATCGCATCGAGGCGGGCCAGCTGCGCCTCGGTGAAATCAGGCTGCGGCAGGATCACCCGGTAGAGGCCGGTCGCCGCGCTATGCGTGTAGTTCGACGCAATCGGCCGGATCCAGGCGAGACCGAGTTCCTCGCCGATCCGCTTGGCTTCCGCTTCCATGATGTCCGCGGCGAGCCGCTGCGCGATCTCGGGGTTCACCCACTTGTCGCCGCTGTCGCTGAAAAGGTCGCGGTCGATCTTGCCGCCAGCCTCGGCATAGCGGTCCTCGCCGACCAGGATCGCGACCGGATCGGTCGACTTCATCGTTTCGTTGGCGATGACGCGGCGGATAGTGTCGGCATTGGCATAGCTGGTGCCGTAGCTGTTCCAGACGAGAAGCTGCTTCTCCTGGTTTTCGGTCGAGGCATAGGCCTTGGCGACGTCCAGCGTGATGGTGCCTTCGCTCAGCGCCTCGAAGATGGGCTCGGCCAGGGTCGCGAGCCGCAGGCGGCCCTCGACGAACCGACGGGTGAGGCCGAAGCGCTTGGCGACACCGTCGATATCATTATTGAGACCGATGAAATACTGGAACGCGCGGCATTCCTCGGCAGGCGTCATCTTGAGCTGATGGAAGTTGGCCGCGGTCGAGGTCTCGGACAGGGTCGCCTCGTCGCCGACGAGAACCTTGACGGGAACATCGTAGGTTTCAGGGTCGATGGTGCCGCGCTCGGCGAGCATGAGCAGACCGCGCAGGCGGCGACCGCCATCGAAGACCTCGAAAGTGCCGCGCGGCTTTTTCACAGGCGTGACGAGCAGGTTCTGGAGTACGCCGCGAGCTTCGAGATCGGCGGCCATCTGCGGTATTTCCAGCAGGTCGTCGGGCCGCCTGCGGACATTGATGGGAGAAAGCGTAAGCTTCGAGAGCTTAACGGTCGTGGTCATCGGAGGAACTCCTTCTGGCATCCGGATCAGCCCGGACACCAGCATCACTCCCCCTTCCCTCTCGAACCCCGGGGCGCCCCGTGGGCGTGGCTTTTTTCCGCCGGACAACCTACATTGTCTTCTCTTCCGGCCTCGAAAGAATATGATCTGCGGTGACCTCCACGACGCTCCGTTTGAACATGCCGCAATGGCAGGGTGGCGATGAACCCGCCTATAGCTTTGGTTCCGAATTGTTGCGCTGGCTTGCCCCGCCGCATGACGGCCCCGAGGAAACCGTGGCGGTTCCGGAACCGGACGGAAGCTCCCCGCCGGTTAGCCGTGGCATCAAGTGGTGCGCCGCCCTCTTGTCTCAAGCAAGAGCGGCGCGCGAAGCCATCGAGCGGCATGCGCCCGATCGGATCGTGACGCTTGGCGGCGACTGCCTGGTCGATCTTGCGCCGATGGCGTATCTAAGCCGCAGATATGGTGAAAAGCTGGGCGTTCTCTGGCTCGATGCCCATCCCGACGTGATGAGCGCTGCCGAGTTTTCGCACGCCCATGCCCATGTGCTTGCCCTGCTGCTTGGCCGGGGCGACGAGGCTTTCACGGCAGAAGTGCCCCGCAAGCTGGACGCCCGGCGTGTGATGATCGCCGGCATGCAGGGATGGAACGCGGATGAAGACCTGATCCTGAAGGAACTGGGCATCCGGCATATCCCGCCAGCCGTCCTTGCTGACAGCAGCCGGCCGATCCTCGACTGGATCGAGACCGAGGGAATCACGCATCTTGCGGTACATTTCGACCTCGATGTCCTCGATCCGGCTCATTTTTCTCCGCTGCTGTTCAACAGGCCGGGCATGCCGGAGGGGGCCTTCGATGGAATAGAGCAAGGCCGTATGCAGCTGGACCAGGTGGTGCGCCTGTTGAAAGAGATCGGCGCGGCAGTGGATATGGTTGGCCTTGCCATCGCCGAACATCTGCCATGGGACATGCTGCGCCTGAGAAACAGCCTTGCCGAGTTACCCATCATGAAATCATGAAACTCACTGTGGGCTGAAACCGCCCCGAGTTTCGGAATACCAATGGCGCACCACTCGCGAAGCTATCCTCGCCGCTTTGGACACGCCCTCCCCCCGATCTCGAGGTAAACGTCGTCACCGCTACGCGATGCTTCACAATCTGAATGTGACGGACTTCTCCTGTGAGAGCGGCGCTGACCGCCGATGAGACGTCATTAGAGGGTGTCAATGACCAACGAAACCCGCAGTGCCGACTGTTTCGGTGACATCTCGTGCTTGATGCAGAATGCACACCAGCTGCGCTTCGTCATTCAGGATCGGAACGGACACCGTCTGCCAATAGCGCTCGAGAAACCGGCCATCGGAACCCCGCAGGTCATAGCGCTGTGCTTTCATGGCATGCTGGCGCCGTCCCTGTGCCGCGATGCGGATGGAATCAAACAAGCCTGCGACGCCGGTTGCATCCTCAAGATCCGGATTATCCGGAAAGACGTCAAAGAGCCTTTCTCCGGCCACTCTGCTGCGCTCGGTATAGGTGATGGCAGTATGCGCATCGTTGACGTCGAGGATTCGCATACCAGCCCTCGGATCGATGATCATCGTAGGCTGGGTAGAGGTCTCCGTCAGGCGTTGAAAAAGGCTCCGATCACATGATGATAGCGCGCCAAATTCAATAGGATATCTCTGCACGCCAAGTGCGGCGGCGTTGAGCAATGCAAGCTCGCGTTGAATTGAACGGATCTGCTGCAGCAGATAGCTGCGCTCGGTGTCGGCAACGTCTGCGCCCAGGCAGGCCCTGAATTTCTTCAAGTTTTCGTGCAGGATGAAGCGTTGCACATTACCCCCTAAGGTTTCAATTGTGCCTCGGATCTATGAACTTCTCCGGTCCCGAGAAGTTTCCCCGACTCGCTGGCATCTGCAACGCAATAAATACACTGAATGACCTCTGAGCACAGGAACGTCTCCGAGCCATAGTGGGTAAAGGATGACCACATGATTCGCCCAGCGAATGTCTGTCTGGGCCTTGTGAATGGCGGCGGCGGGCGCATTGTCCCGCCACTCCCCGGCCGATCGCAAGATAGGGAAATCAAGTTCTGCAATCTCGATCCGGCGCACTTCATGGCCTGCCGCCTCGCCGCCCGCCGCATAGGCATCCGCAAGCGCATGAACGTACCGGGTCCCGTTTGGGTCGGGATGCCCATCGATAATCGTGATGCGGGTCATGACATCTCCTGAATCCGCCATCCACGCATCGTCGTGCAATTGGGATTATCCCGGAGTGTCGGTGGCGACAGGCACCGGCCAGCCGAGATGAAATCACTTGAGCTATGAGGGGGAGCGTTTCTTCCTCGCAAGAGTCGGGAAACTGGCGGAGGAACCCTGATTACAATACATGCGACTGTGCGGAACGCATGGCCAATAGCTCTGCGGCCATGTTGGGGGTGTTCTCCCATGGGGCACTACACAAACGGAGGATCGCGGTGACCCAGAGAATATCGCCGCTTTCGAGGGGGGAAGAGTTTTGAGCGATTTTCGTTTCCTGCATGCCGCCGACATTCATCTCGACAGCCCGCTCCATGGCCTGTCGAGATATGAAGGTCTGCCCGAGGACGACATAAGAGGAGCCACCCGCGCGGCTTTCGACAATCTGGTACAACGCGCCATCGACGAAGATGTCGATTTCGTCGTGATCGCTGGCGACCTCTTCGACGGTGAGTGGAAGGACATGAGCACCGGCCTCTATTTCGCCCGCGCCATGGGCCGCCTGGATCGGGCCGAAATCCCGGTGTTCCTTCTCGCCGGCAACCATGATGCCGCCTCCGTCATCACCCGCAGCATTCCCTGGCCGCCCAATGTCCGCCTGTTCAGCGCGCGCCGACCGGAAACCCATCTGCTTGCCGAGCTCCAGGTCGCGGTCCACGGACAGAGCTTCTCGACACCGGCTGTCACCGACAATCTCGTTCCGTCCTATCCCGCCGCTGCGGAGCATCACTTCAATATCGGGATGCTGCACACCGCGCTGGCAGGCCGGAAGGGCCACGCCGATTACGCGCCCTGCAGCCTGGATGATCTCAAAGCCAAGCAATACGACTACTGGGCGCTCGGCCATGTCCATCAACACGAGATCGTGTGCGAGGCGCCTCATGTCGTCTTCCCGGGCAACATCCAGGGTCGCACGATCCGCGAGACGGGCCCCAAGGGCGCGGTGATCGTCACCGTGGAGGATGGTCAGGTTTCCTCCATCGATCGATTGGATCTGGATGTGATCCGCTGGCTCGCGGTCGATATCGACTGTACCGACGTGCCGGCCGATAGCATTGCGGAACGCATGCGCTCGGCGCTTCTTGAAGCGTGGCAGCACGGCGGCGATGGATTGCCGCTCGTTACGCGGCTTGTGCTGACGGGCGAGACCGACAGCGCCGGCGCGCTCATCGACAGCGCCGCGGACCTGCGCGACGTCGCGCGCGCCGTGGCCGCTTCGATCTCGCCCAATCTCTTCATCGAGAAAGTGAAGCTGCTCGTGACGAAGCCCGCCGCCGCCGGTGAGGTGATTGTCGGCGACGATCTCGCTGCCTTGATCGATCGGGCCGCCACCGATCCTCAACTGCACGAACTGCTGGCCGCGGACCTTGCGCCCTTCCTGCTCGCGGCGCAGAGCCTGCTCCCCGATGCCGACGAAGCGGACCTTCGCCGCTATGCCGGCGACGGCAAGTGGGACGCGGTCATCGGAACCGCCGCCCAGGCGCTCCGCTCGCGTTTGACGAAGGGGGACTGAGCGATGCGGTTCGCCACCCTGTCACTCGAGCGTTATGGTCGTTTCGAGGATTGCGAGCTTTCCTTTCGCCAAGGCGAGCCCGATCTTCACGTGGTGTACGGCGCCAACGAAGCGGGAAAATCGACCTCGCTTGCGGCGGTCTCCGATCTGTTGTTCGGTTTCCCGGCACGGTCTCCCTACAACTTCGTCTACGACTACGCCCTGCTGCGCGTTGGGGCCGTGCTCGAGGACGAGGGGCACAGCTTCGCTTGTCGCCGCAAGAAGGGGACGGCCGGGACACTGATCGATGCCGAGGATCGTCTCCTCGACGAAGCTATGCTGCTCGCCATGCTGCGGGGGCAGACGCGCGAGACATTCGCACTCTCCTTCAGCCTCGACCAGGATGGCCTGCGAGCGGGCGGGCGGGCCATGGTCGAGGCCCGCAACGACCTGGGCCGAGCCCTCTTTGCCGCAGGCTCCGGGCTCACGGGTGTTGCGGACGAATTGGCTCGCCTCGAGAGCGAAGCCGATGCGATCTGGGGACAACGCGCCGCGGCGAGGCGGAGCTTCACGCAGGCCCAACGCGATTTCGAAGCGCAGACCCGAGCAGTCCGGGACCAGGCCCTCAAGCCGAAGGCTTGGCTCGATGCCAAAGGCGCGGTCGCGGACGCCCAGCAGATGCTCGAAGAGGTTCAGCGGCGGCGCGACGAAGTTCTTGCCGAGGTCAGCCGCCTCGAGCGCATCCGCCGGATTGCGCCTGCCGTCCGTCTTCGCAGCGACCATCTCGCGGCGCTTGCCGCCCACATGGATACGATTGATATCGGGCCGCAGCGCGAGCACGCCGCCGAAGCGGCAATGGCCGAGATGGAGGCCGCTTCGCGTGCAAGGGCCGCCGCGCAGAATCTGGTGAACGAAGCCCGGGCACAGATCGAGGCGCTTTCTCCTGATCCGTCGGTCCTCGCCCACGACGCCGAAATCGACGCGCTGATCGCTTCGTCGGGCGCGGTGACAAAGGGTCAACAGGACTTAGCGCGTCTGAGCGAGGAGCGATCCGCATCGGGAGGTCTTGTCGCCCGGCTCCGCGCCGAAGCCGGCGCGCTCGCCTCCGATCCCCCCACCCGGATCGTAAGTTCCAGACTGCGCGAAATCGCGCTCGGTCATGCCGAGGATCTCGCGGCGCTCCGGCAGATCGACGAGAGTGAGCAGGACCTGGCTGAAAGGCGTGTCGCGATCGAGCGGAAGATTGCGGATCGCCCCCAAACAGGAAATCTGACCGCGATCGTAACGGCGATCGACCTTGCCAGGACCCTCGGGGCCGATGCGGACGCGCGCTGCGAACTGGCGCAGCGCAAAGCCGACCGGGCCGCGGCCAGCCTGGACGTGGCGCTCGCTCGGCTCACGCCCTGGAGCGGGGACGCATCGGCCCTGGCCGCGCTTCCCAGACTGGCACGGCACGAAATCGAAGACGTGCGATCCGTCCTTGCCGAGGCCGAGACCGATCTGCAGCGGGCAACAGACGCCGCTTCGCGCGCCCGCGAAGAGGCCGAGGCGCTCTCGCTCGAAATGGAGCAGCTCTCGTCGGGCGCTGCGGTGGCTGACGAGGAGATCACCGCGGTTCGAAGCGAGCGCGACGCGTTCTGGCGACCGCTGCGCGCGCACATGCGGCAAGGCATGGCCCTCCCCTCCCCTGATGAAGCTGTCGATGCTTATGAGACGGCAGTCGCTCGAGCAGATGAACGCGGAGATGCCCGCTACGCCGCCGCCGACGAGTCGAGCCGTCTGACGGTCATGGGTCAACGCCGGACCAGGCTCCTTCTGGCCGCTGACCAGGCGGACACGCGCGCGCAGGCGGCAAGCGATCGTCGCGAAAGCGCGCTGACGGGCTGGGCACGAAAGTTGGCGGAGGCGGGCTTTCCGGCGTTGGAGCCCAATCGGTTCCTCGGTTGGGTGTCCGAGCGGGAAACGGCTGAAGCAGCACATCAGGAGGCAATCGATGCCCACGACGATGCCAGGGCGATCGTTGCGCGGCGCAATGAATTGCGTGCCAGCCTGGTCGCCGCCCTCGCAGACGAGTCGGTGCCCAAGGGAGAAGACCTCCTGCCGCTGCTCGCCTTCGCCACACGGATTCGGCAAGCCGGCGAGGCGGCCGCCGAGCAGCACAGACTCGACGAGGCCGCACTCGTACAAATCGGGCAGGATGCGGAAGGTCTGCAGCGCCGCCGCACGCGTGTCGATGAGAGTATGGCGACGCGGATGGAGGCCTGGCGCGCGCTGCTGGTCGAAGCGGACATCGATCTCGACATAGCCAGCGCTCCGGCAACTCTCGACGTCCTGGACGAGCTCAGAGCCGCGATTGCCGCGCAGCGAGACCTGCAGACACGCATCGACGGCATAGCGAGAGACGCGCGTGAACATGACGAAAGCGTTGCGGCCCTAACCGAAAGGCTGGGGATTGCCGCCTCGGGCGGCGGAGTGACGCTACTCGAAGGGATGCGGGCCCGGCTCTCGGCGGCGCGCTCGACCGCAAGCGTCCTGGAGGCACTCGAGGAAAGCATTGCCGGCCGAAGCGCTGAGATGGCGGCCGAAGACGCACGGCATGCTGCGGCCTGGGCTTCGCTGACCGCGCTTCTGGAGGAGACGGGCGCTACCGACCTGCAGGGCCTGGGTGCGGCCATCGAGCGTTCGCGAGCAGCGCGCGCCCTGCGCCACGCGGTCAGCGAAGCGGAAGCCGCGATCGTCGCGGCGGGCGACGGCAAGGGACTGGATGAGCTTGTCGCGTCCCTGGAAGACGTCGATGCTGACGGTCTGGCTGTCCGAATCCAGTCGCTCTCGGGGCAGCTGACCCAGCTCAACGATGAGGTTGCCACTGCCGCAAGCGCCCACGGCGATGCCAGGAGAGTCTTTGCCGGTCTGGAGGCGCAAAGCGGCTCGTCCGCCGACGCGGCCTCGGATGCCGAGCAGGCCCGGGCCGAGCTCGCTGTTCTTGCCGAAGATTTTATCCTGAAGCGAACCGAGGCCGTCACGCTACGCTGGGCGATTGAACAATATCGCGAGCGCCATCAGGATCCCATGCTGCTGCGCGCAAGCGAGATCTTCCGCCGGCTGACGATCGGGCGGTATGCGGCGCTGCGGATCGACAGCGACGGACCCAATTCACGGCTCCTGGGGTTGCGCGACGATGGCAGGACCGTGGTGGACGTCGGGGCGATGAGCGAGGGAACCACGGACCAGCTCTTTCTCGCGCTTCGCCTCGCAGCTGTCGAGCAATCCATCGCGGCCGGTGTTCGCCTGCCCTTCCTCGCGGACGACTTGTTCGTCAATTTCGACGATGAGCGTTCCGAGGCCGGTTTCAGGGTGCTGGCGGAACTCGCGCGATCGACGCAGGTGCTGTTCTTCACCCATCACCCCCATCTGGCGGCGATCGCCCGATCTGTCGTCGGCGAAGACCTTCACTCGGAATGCTCCCTGGCCTGAGACAGCCGAGCGACCTTCAGATCAAGCCGCCCTGGACTGGCTGTTCGAATCCGGAACGCGCTGCTCCGACACTCTTTCGGCGCTTTGTGTACGCAACCTGCAGCGGCACCTGTCCTCGTCCCATTCGATGCGCGCCAGCGAATATCGGTGCCGCTGGCAATTGCCCGACGGCTTCGATCTAAGGCCGCATGACGTGGCGGAGGCTGCGGAAATGCGGCAGCGGGTCAAGGACGCCTTGAAGGACGGCAAATAGCGGAGCGCGGCCTCCAGCGCCTTCGCCCGGTTCTCGACTCCACGGCTCCCCAACTTGCGTTTTCTCGTCAGTATGATTATATTTTAATCGGACTGATAACAGGTGATAAACATGGCGACCGAGACGAAGGTATTGACCGCGCATGTCCCTCTGGGGCTCGCGGAAAAGGTTGAAGCAATGGCCTCGCGACTCGAACGCTCGCGCGGCTGGGTGGTGAAGCAAGCGCTCGCCGCCTGGGTCGATCAGGAGGAGGAGCGTCACCGGATGACGCTCGAAGCCCTGGAGGATGTCGATGCCGGACGGGTGATCGACCACCAGGCGATCACGGCATGGGCCGACAGCCTTGGGACGGACAAGCCGCTACCCTCGCCGGTCAAATGAAGATCCAGTGGACCAGCAAGGCGTCGTCGGACCTTGTGCGACTGCACGAGCATCTGGGTCCGGTCGCCCCCGAAGCGGCGGCGCGCGTGGTCCAGCAACTCGCCCACGCACCGGATCGGCTGATCGATTATCCGAGGATCGGCGAGAAGCTGGAAGCCTATGAGCCGCGCGAGGTCCGCCGGATCATCGTCGGCAACTACGAGATGCGCTACGAGATCGCGGCCGGAACGATCTTCATACTGCGCCTCTGGCATTGCCGCGAAAACCGCAACTTCGAATCGGAGCAGTAGCGAGGATGCGATCGACCACCGCCGCAGTCGCTTCTATCCTCAGACCAGACCGAAATCCTGAAATTCAACCTGCCGCAGTCGGCCGGACAGCCATTTCAGAGTAGCTCTCACGGGTTCCGCCAGTCCCGGTTGACCGACGATGGCACCAGGAATGTGGTCGGCTTCGATCCGCTGAAAAACTTGCACTTCGGCTTCACGGTCGGTGGGAAAATGGGGTGCGAGGTCTCGCCTCTCCTCTTCGCCGCCAGCGAACCTCGGCTCGCTCACGCACAAAATCGAAACAGAGACGGCGTCTTTGTTTCCGTCCAATCGGCCGTAATCACTGGCGTATGCCAAATGATCGGCTGCTGCCAGATCGCGGCGCGGCCATAAGCCATGCTTCACGACCCCAGTGAGATTCGCAGCTTGGGTGAAATGCAGCAGGAACCGCACGTCGCGGTCCAGGGCGATCGAGCGGATATGCGTCCTGCGGGCCTCGTTCATCGCAATGATCCCATAGACGCCTCCAATACCTCCGCCCAGTCTTTGACGCCGCGCGGCGCCATCCACGTTATCTCAAGACCGGGCCGAGCATATCGCAACGCCGCGCGTGCCGCCGCCAGTTCACCTTCGGCGTCATTGTCGACGGCGAGGATCAAGGATGTCAGACCTTGCGGCAGCAGGATCTGATCGAGACGCCGTGCACCCAAGCTCGCCCAGCAGGGAGCTCCTTGAATGAGGGTGAAGGCCCGCGCGGTTTCGAAGCCCTCGGCAAGCGCCAGGCAAGAAGCCGCCCGCCCTCCCCCTTGCCATGCCCCCTGCCCTGGCCGCCCCAGCATGAGCTTCATGCGGTACTTGCCGGTTTCCCGGTCGAGGAAGATGCGCTGGATGGCAGTCAGTCGCCGCCCTTCGCGCACGGCCACGAGCAAGGCGGGATGGAACGTGGTCCAGGGCTTGGGACGATAAGGACAGCGTGGATGAAATCGGAGATCATCGGTAGGCGGCTCGAGATGCCGCAGCGTCAGGTAACGCTCAGCGAGAGTGCCCGGGATCGGAAGCCCCTTCTCCCAGAGCCGTGCGGCATTGCCCGAAGCGCGCGCGGGCATGTCCCGGTAGGAGTAGTGTTGCCGGATCGGTATCCGGCGCAATTCGCGCAGGACATCTTCGCGATCACAACCGGCAAAGCAAGTGACAAGAATACCGCGATCGCCCTGACGGATCGAGAGGCTTGGTGTGCTATCAGCATGCGCCGGGCACAGGCACATGGCGGTGCGGCCATGCCAGGTGCCACCGAGAGCACCTACGAGATCGATGAGTTCCTGGGATGGTCGTCGGGCTGTAAGCGGCATGGCATTCCTCCTGCTTGCATGCCCCTGCCCCTCTCCCTCTTTCTCCCGGCCATCAGATCGCGGTCTATCTGTGCTCCGGGCTGCGTGCGCGGATCGAGGAAGCGCGAATAGCCACCGGGGTGCACGGCCGGTTTGCGGATGGGATTTCCTGCGAGCGGAATGAATGCCTCGATGGCGGTGGGCCTTGTCGCCGCCTATTCGAGCGCCAGGAGAACATCGTCAGCGGCAGTTCTGGCCCTGTCCGATTCGTGGACCACCGCCAACTCGGATGCCGCCGGGAAGGAATTTGAGTTCCATTCTCGAAGCGGCGACAAGACCGATCTATGCTTGCCGCCAATTCTGGCGATCACTTGATTCGCATGGAAACCGGAGCTTGTCCGTTCGCCCGGAATGATCCCGGACTCTCCATCTGAGAGCAGCGTTGTCCTTGCATGATGGCGCCAGCTGCTACCAATTTGACTAACCACCATCCTTTTGGCATAGCTGTCCGGGATAAGGGGTCTTTTTTCGACCTTTTTCACGAACCAAGGCCAATTTGGGTTGAGAAGGGGGACAACGCCCATGCTGTCGGGTCAGATTCTCGATGCGATGATCACCTCGTGCGAGAATGCAAAAACCGTTCTGCGGCAAGCGGCGATAGATCCATCCGACAGGAAAACCCTCAATATTTCAATGGGGGCCTCGGTCGCCGCGGAGTTTCTGGGGAGGACGCCCGAAGCCCTGTCCAAGGCGGAAGCGCGTGGACGCCTTCCTGCGCCGAAGACGTCCGCCAACGGGCGCAGATATTACACGGTCGAGGATTTGATCGCGATTCGCGAAGCGCTCGGTATCAAGATGGGCAAATTGCCGTCCGAGCGAGCGGTCGTCGTGGCCGTGCAGAATTTCAAGGGCGGTGTCAGCAAATCGACCACGGGCAAGCACCTTGCCGATTATCTTGCCCTGCGGGGTTACCGGGTTCTTGTCGTGGACTGCGATCCCCAGGCTTCGATGAGCGTGATGTTCGACGTCAATCTCGAGGCCTTGGTCGACGAGACCCATACGCTGTCGAATTTCCTGTCGCCGCGCATCGACGAAGCGGATTCGCTGCGCAAGACGATCCAGAAGACAGCCTGGCCCAATATCGACATCTGCCCGGCGAACCTCGGCCTGCAGGACACCGAATGGGAACTGACCGCGACGATCGAGGAAGGACCGACAGCGATCGCGGGCGCGTTCCGCATGCTGCGGATCGGACTGGAGGAAGTTCGTCACGACTATGACGTCGTCATTCTCGACCCTCCCCCGGCCATGGGGTTTCTCGGCGTGAACACGCTGACTGCGGCCGATGGCCTGTTGATCCCCGTCCCTGCCCGGCAGCTCGACTATCTGTCGACCATTCATTTCATGCAGACCTGCCGCGAGGCGATGGATCTCGTCTCCAAGTTCGACACGTCGATCGACTATGGCTTCATTCGGGTCGTCTGCACGATGTTCCAGCCCAGTCGCACGAACGAGGCGCAGATGCTCCAGGTCATGGAGAAGACCTACGCCGGACAAATGCTCTCGACACCGATTCTGCTCTCGGAAGAGATCAAGAATGCGGGACTTTCGATGTCTTCGATTTACGAGATCAACAAACCCTACGGCTCGCATCAGACCTATGTTCGCTGCCGCGACAATCTCAACATGGTCTTCCGCGAGGTAGAGAAAGACATCTGCAAGCAGTGGCCATCGCGGATGGCGCAGCTTGGCACCGATCGGTTGACGGAGGCCGCATGAGCAGCGCGGGGGGCAGACGGCGGAGTCTCTTGGCGAACGCCATCGAAAGCATCGGCACGACACCGCCCCCGACACGCGCGGCCGATGGTCCCGTCGCCGGGGATCACGCGGATCGAGAAAAGCCCGCCGAAGAACCGGCGACACCGTCCTTCCTCGAACGGCGCGGGGTTGCGTTCGATGAGATCGCGCGCACCGTCAAGCGCCTCACCATTCGCCTGAAGCCGTCGGAATGCTCGATCTGGCCAGGCAATGCGCGCGACTATGCGGCGCTTAGCTATGACCGCTGCGCCTCCCTGATTGAATCGATCAGGGAGGAAGGAACCAATCGCGAACCGGTGGTCGTCAGGCGAACCCCCAATGCCGAACAGCCCTATGAGCTGATCGTCGGCACACGTCGTCATTTTTCGATCTCCTGGCTCCATGCGAACAACCATAGCGAGATCGAACTCGTAGCCCGGATCGAAACGCTCGATGACGAAGGCGCCTTCCGTCTCGCGGACCTGGAAAACCGGGAGCGCGAGGACGTCACCGATCTCGAGCGGGCCCGAAATTATCGGCACGCGGTGGAAGCCTATTATAAGGGCGTCAGGGCGCAGATGGCCGAGCGCCTGGCGATCCCCAAGCAGAATCTTCACAATCTGCTGCAACTCGCCGAACTCCCCGACGAGGTGGTGAGCGCATTTGCGGAACCAGGCGACCTGAAGGTCCGTCACGGCATGCGCCTGTCGCCGCTCATCAAGGATGAGCGCTATCGCGACGCCATTCTCGGTGAGGCGGCCATAATCGCCGCCGAGCAGAAAGAGCTGCTGGCCGCCGGCGCGGAAAAGATCGAGGGCAGCAAAGTCTGCGAACGCCTGGCCGCGGCCGTGACACCTTCCAGGCCTGCGCCTTCGCCAAAGGCGAAGCCGGCTCTGACGGCAGCTTCGGGCAAGGAGATCGGACAAGTTCTCGCCGATACCAAGGCGAAGGGCATCACGATCAACATCAATCCAAAAGGCCGCGCATCGGTCGATGAGATTCTGGACGCACTGCGTCCGGTCATCGAGAGCGCGAGATTTGCGCGATAATGAGAATCCACAATAAATCTTTTATTTTCAAATCGTTATGATGGAGTAAAACGCGTTTTACGCGTGTTGCAGGACATGAGATGCCACAGGACTACCGCGAAGACGGTCAAGTAGACCTCTTTCTGCCGCAACTGACGGCACTGCCGCTTCGCGACCAGCGCGAAACGATGGAACGCCCATTCTTTTCCCTGTCCAAGCGCAAGCGCCTGAAGCCGATCGACTATGTCAGTCCGGACCGAAAAGTTACCGTCCATGTTTCGGCCAACTCGGAATATGGCCTCGCCACGATCTACGATCTCGACATCCTGATCTACTGCGCCTCGGTGCTCATCGAACATAAGCGCCGCGGTGCGAACGACATTCCGCAAACCTTGAACGTCGTGCCCTACGACATGCTCAGGACACTCAAACGCGAGGTCGGCGGCCGAGCCTATGACTTGCTGGGCAATGCGCTTGACCGTCTGCAGTCAACCACGGTGAAGACCAATATCCGCTCGGGCGACGCTGTCGAAACCACTTTCTCCTGGATCGACAGCTACAGTCAGCTCAAGGACCGCACGGGCAACGTGCGAGGTATGCGCATCACCCTCGCCAAGTGGTTTTACGACGGCGTGCTGATGGAAGGCGGCGTCCTCGCGATCGATCCCGCCTATTTCTCGCTCACCGGGGGGAGAGAACGCTGGCTGTACCGGGTTGCGCGCAAGCACGCCGGCGGCGCCGGAACGGACGGCTTCGCGATCTCCATGCCGACGCTGTTCGAAAAATCGGGCGCGGAAGGTGACTATCGTCGCTTCAAATTCGAGATGACCAAGATCGTCCGGGAAAACGCGCTGCCGGGTTACGCGCTCGAACTGGAATTGCGCGCAGAGGCCGAACCGTTCCTGCGCATGGTCAGGCGCAACCTCACGAGCGAACCCGGAGCCCCCTCCCCTGCCCTGGTCCAGACTGCACCCACGCCTGGCCGGGCTACTCCTTCCGCACAAGACAAGGCGATCGACGAACCGCCGATCGCCTTCCCGGAATATGGACATATCGCCCATAGCGCCTTTGGCGCCATCGCACGGGCCAACCTGCCCGAACCGCAGCGTGACCACGGCATGGTCGCCGACGACTTTCGGTCATTCCTGAGGCAGCGCGAAATCGCATACGACGCCAGGAACATCACGCAGATCTTCGCAACATTCTGTTCGAAGCAACGCGCGGCGCTGTAGCGCGCTACAGCGCCGCTTCGAACAGCGCGGCCTTTCAGGAACAACCTTCCGCTACCCGAGTTGCGCATAGTTCTTGCGTTCCTGAAGTACCGACGGACAAGGGCCGGCAGTTGCGCGGCCCCTCCCCACCGAGCACCCCGTCCTACCGGGACGCTATCCCATAGAATATGAGATCTCAGCCATGACGCGGGGCTCAGCGGCCGGGCGTTGCCGCCATTATTTTCGCCTATTACGCTGTGCGGGCCGAAGTCACAGCCACCTTGGCCAAGCCGTTACGTCCTTCCGGGCCAGGCTCGGGCATCGATCATCCCACCAGTTGACCGGCGCCGGGTACATCAGGAACGCGGACACCCTTTCGATCATCGCACGTCGTTTCCAAGCAACCAGGATATAAGCCGGATAAAGCAGATGGCGGGTCAATCTCGTGCCGGCGCTTCCTGGAACGAGAGGGAAGGGAAGGGGGGAACGCTGCGATCGTTTATCGAGATCGGCTCCGCGGCAATCGATCAGGCGTTCCTGAAATACCGTGCGGAGGAAAACTCCGCCGCCTCGGTCCGCCATGGCAGACGAGATCAAACGGCCGAGCCCAATAGGCGGCCGTTCCCAAAGTACCGCGCCATCGACGTGTATTCACGCCTCGCCAGGCCCGGAGATGATGGCCCGGCGACCGCCGTTTCAAGCGCCCGGCAGCCAGTCATTGAAGTTCAAACCAGAGCGAAACTCCGCTCCAGAGGCTGGCCGCCTGTCTCGATCGGCCCTTCGTTCCTAATATACCGTGGGAGAGTCGGGAGGCCTTGCCGATTTCCCGGCCAGCAAGTGCCCGAGTGTCATGATCGCGGCTACAAGAGTGGCTATCAACTGTGTCCGCCTGTGTCGTCAGGAAGCTCAAAACTCCGGGAAATCAGGGATGTAGCATCGAGTAAAACGCGTTTTACCGCCCTTTCCGCCCCGATCTCCAATGACCCGCCCACACGGTATTTCAGGAACGGCGCACGGTACATTGGGAACCGAATCACGGTCCAATGGGAACACCGCACAGGGTATTTCAGGAACGGTCAGACGGTATTACGGGAACGCGCTGAATTCCCCGACTCGTGATGAATCCATGAGTCGCGTCCGGCGCATCCACAGCCTAACTTTCTATCTTTATTTCTAAAGGAATTAACGGCGCCTGCGGCGCTTCTCCCTTTCTTTGAAAAGATTGAAGGGGGAGGGGACGCCATCGGCAAGCACCGAACACAATGACAAGGCCCAGTGCCCGATCTCGCACGAGCATAGAGCATCCAGAGGATGGCGTTCAACATCCGCTGCCGAACCGTGCATCGCCCGCCTCCCGATCAATCAGCGCGACAACACTCGACGATGCGCACTCGAAGCTGGTCCCATCATCTTGGCTACCCTGCCTTGATTCCCGCGGACGATGGCGGACGAGATCCCGGTTCACCTCATCCTGTCGCCTGACCTACCTCATCACCGGGTCTGCCTCGACGCCTTCGAAAGAATCGAATGTCGGCGAGCCCAGATCGAAGTCCAAACTCTCGAGGGCCTGTTGGAAGCCTGGATCTACCTCGATGCTGAACGTCTGCCATCGAACGGGCATCCAGCTGGCGTAGCGCTCACGCGACATCACCTCGTTCGATCAGCTTGTGAAATGTTAGGGTACATACCGCCGAAGCCAGGGTGCTTCATATCCAGCGCACCCCTCAAAATCGGAACAAACCGAGAAATAGTCCTAAAACGCCGCCAGAGCCTTACCAGGCGCTTTTGGGCCTTCTGGCATCCACGGCCTCATGAATAGCGTCAAATCGCTCTGTGCGGGCGTCTGGCTGGGCCGTATTTTGGGCCAGTTGTCACAAGTTTGTGATCAAAATCAGAGCGCACATGATTGTGAACCCCACTTGCTCCCACCGCAAATTCGCATTTGATTCGCAACACCTGTCATGGCGACGAAAGCTTTGGCCCGCGCGCGCTTGTAAGCAGCTTGTCGATGGCGGCCATTTCCTGATCAAATGCATCGAAAGCCACGGTGAGGTCGCGGCTCGCGGGCAGGGGAGGGGGCTCCTTCGCCGGACGGCCGCGCTTCGGTGCTGCATAACCGAATTCGACCGCAAGGTCCGGTGGCAGAAACAGCCGCCAGCTGCGCCGCTGGGTAATCTCGACCAGAAGATCCGCGGCGACGGCCCGCTCCAGCAGCTTGCTCGCTCCGGCGACGCTGAGGGCCAGCGCATCGGCAACTCCCTGGGGCGATAGCAGCGGGCGATGATGCGTGAGCGCGAGCAGCCGGGGGAGGGCGCCCGGACGGAACGCTTCGACGATCGCGCGTTGGGCGTTGCGATGAAATTTCTCCAGATCGTGAAGCCGTTCCAGACCCTCGCGCGCCGATCGTTCGAGCGCCCGCAACACCGCCAGCCAATCATCGGCGTCGGGTTTGCGCTTCAGCCGGAACGCCTTGGCGCCGCCGGCGAGGCAGGGGAGGGTGCTCGCGGAGAGGCCGCTATCGCGTAGCGCGAACGGCAGGCCGAGCCAGGGCAGGATGCCGCCATCCGCCAGCGCGTGTTGGCGGACCTGATCGAGCGCGCGGACGAGGGCAGGGTGCTGCGTGGCAACCGCCGGCGCGCTGATGGCGGTGGGCAGCGTATCGCGCCAGGCGAGCGGGTCGGGATCGGCGAGCGCCGCGGCCCACGCATCGAAGCGGTCGAACAGGTCGAGGGTGGTCGAGCGCAGCGGCCGGCCGGGGATCTGGAGCCCGCAACCCCAGGAAAATACGTCGATTTCGTCGACCTCGGCCGATTGCAGTTGCAGCGCCCGCGCATAGCCTGACCAGGTAGCCCGCCGGTTCCATGCCGAGGCGGCGGAACTGACGGAAATTCGAGCATCCAGGCGAGAAATGGACGCGGTGCAAGACGCTATGGCTGCCGCCATTTGTGGGGTATAATCGGGGCCATAAGAGGCGGGCGAGGGCATGTCAGCCATGCCCAATAGTGAACTGAAAGCAAAGTTCAGTAAAGTATGCCCGGATGCCTAGTGTTGATAATGGATCGTTATCAACATTAGATGAACCGTGCTTGCGCTGTAGCAGCACGGCCACTATAATCAGGGGCCGATCAAATCTGAACCGTAGGAGTGCCGTCGTGGCTACTGCCGCCCATCATCCGCCGCGCCGCAAACAGCGCGCCATCACCATCCGCTCCGATCATGCGCTCAAGCGCCTCGAACTGCTCGCCCGCGACGGCCGCAGCCAGGTTGAAATTATCGAAGAGGCGCTGGACCGGATGCCGCTGCCAAAGGAAAAGGACCGAGACGCGTTCCTTGCGGAGATTAGGGCGATCCAAGCGCGCGTCCCCAAGCGAACATATCCGACCATGGCGGAGATTGACGCCGAGCTTTGGGACGAGGACGGGTTGCCCCGATGATCATTGATACTTCGGCGCTGATCGCGGTGCTGACGGGCGAGGAGGGCAGTGAGGCGCTGGTCGAGGCGATCGTCGCCGAACGAGGCGGAATTCCGGCACCCGCCATGGTTGAGTTTGTGCGTGTCGCGAGCAACCAGCGATTTGGTCTGCGGGCCGAAGCTGAGGATATGCTTGCCAAGTTCGAACGCCGCGGCTGCGCGACACTGGCGTTCACGCATGACCACGCGAGGATCGCAAACGAAGCCGAACCGCTTTACGGTTCTGGGAACGGCAATGGCGGACCGCTCAACCTGCTCGACCTTATGGTCTATGCTGTGGCCAGAGAACGCGGCGAGCCGCTGCTGTGCACGGGCAAGGATTTCGCGGTGACGGATATCGCGCTTCACAAGGCCAGTCGGCCTTGGTGAAAGTGGACCAAGAAGCCTGAATGCGCTCGCGGCCAACGGCTAGAGCACGGAGAAGTCAATGGACGAACATGCCGCAGAAGGTAAGCTCACCGCGCTGGTAACGGATTATGCGCGAAGCCGGGCAGTTGCCGTATCGCGCGGAGAAGAAACGCCGGGGTTGGCGGCATTGCTCGTCGGCCGCTACGGCCGCGGCATCTACGACGCGGCGGACGTGCTGCTCGGGAGGCCAGCCGCGCAGCGCATCGTCGAGATCCTCGATCGCGAGGTGATGGCGATCGACCCCGAATGGCGGCGCCACGATCAGGATCGTTGGAGGGCGCGTCCTGCCGATCTGACAGGGGGCGCGTGACGAGACGCTCCCGATGACGCTTTCGGCAGCCATGGACGTGCGCGATGGCGCTGTGCTCGACTTGGTGGTGCGCGACGTGCGCGACCTGGTCGGTGCATCTGCGCCGATCGATGCGGAACTTGTGTCTGCTGCCGTCCGGGGCTGGTCGCATAATACACGCCGCGCGTTCCGATCGGACCTGACCATCTGGGGACAATGGTGCCGCCGCAATCGCCTCGACCCGCCGTCGGCCAAGCCACACGACGTCTCCCGCTGGGTTCGATCGCTTGCTGGGCTCGAGCTGTCCGACGAAACGATTCGGGCGATGGCGACGATTGAACGCTACATCGTAAACGTCGGTTGGGCATACCGAATGGCGGGCATTGCCGATCCCACCGCCGCACCGCTGGTCAAGCTCGAGATGAAAGCGGCGCGCAAATCGCTCGGCGTCCGCCAGCGCCAGGCGCGCGCGCTGCGCTTCAAGGGTGACATCGCGGATCTCGACAGCCCGCCGTCGGGCGTTTGCCTTGTCCATCTCCTGAAGGCATGCCGTCGGGACGAGCTGGGCTTGCGGGACGCCGCCCTGCTGCGCGTGGCCTATGACGCCGGGGCGCGCCGGTCCGAGTTGGTGGCGATCGAGGTCGGACATATCGAAGGGCCGGACAGCGATGGCGCGGGCACGCTGTTCATTCCGTCGAGCAAGACCGACCGGGAAGGGGAGGGGGCCTATGCCTATCTTTCGCCTGCGACGATGGATGCGATCGCGAGATGGCGCGAGAAGGCAGGCATCCGCAAAGGACCGCTGTTCCGCCGGGTCGAAACGCATTTTGATGGGTCGGTCGCGGCGATCGGCACCGAACGGCTGCACCCCAACAGCATCACGCTCATCTACAGGCGGGTCATTCGGGCCGCCTGGGCAAAGAAGCTGCTCGGGCCGATCTCGGAAGCGGAGCTGGAACGCTGGGTATCGGCGGTATCGTCGCATTCGATCCGGGTCGGGGTCGCGCAGGACAATTTCGCGGCGGGGGAGGCTCTGCCTGCAATCATGCAGGCGTACCGCTGGCGCGATCCCAAGACCGTGATGCGGTATGGCGCCAGGCTCGCGACCAGGAGCGGGGCAAGTGCACGGCTCGCCGCGCGCTTTTCAAAGGAGCACGCCTGACCAAGCGCCGCATTGCGCCGTAGGCGTATCGCGGTTGCCGCATCCGCTGCGAAATGCAGCTTGGGGTCACTACACGAAAGTGACGTATCTGCACGCTAAGGGAGAACGGAGGGCGAACATCACGCGGCGAGCAGGGAACTGACGGCGCGCAGGGGGCGCAGGGCATCCGGATCAGGCCGATCTTCGACATTCCAGCTATAGTCGCCGGTCAGCGAGATATGCTCCCAGCCCAATGGCGCGATGTGGCGTGCAATCTCGTCGGGCGTTGCGATGTCAGCCAACGCCATTTCGAGATAGCGGGTGTTCCACAGGATGATGGCGGCGACGAGCAGGTTGAGGCCGGATGCGCGATAGGTCTGGTTCTCGAACCGCCGATCGCGCAGTTCGCCGAGCTGGTTGAAGAAGAGCGCGCGAGCGAGCGCGTTGCGGGCTTCACCCTTGTTGAGGCCCGCCTGGGTGCGCCGGCGCAGATCGATGTCGCGCAGCCAGTCGAGCATGAAGATCGAGCGTTCGAGGCGGCCAAGCTCGCGCAGCGCGAGGGCCAGTCCATTCTGTCGCGGATAGGCGGACAGGCGGCGCAGCATCGCCGAAGCGGTGACGGTGCCGGTACGGATCGATGTGGCGAACCGCAGCAGTTCGTCCCAATGCGCGGCGACATGACCCAATGCGATCGGCTCGGCCGTCATGCCGCCGAGCAAGGGGCCAGATTCCTGGCCAGGCAGGAGGTGCAAGCGACGCTCCTTGATGTCGCGCAGGCGCGGGGCGAAGCGGTAGCCGAAGAAGGGCATGAGGCCGAACACATGGTCCGATGCTCCACCCGTATCGGTGTAGTGCTCCTCGATCGTCAGGCCCGTCTGGTGATACAGCAAGCCATCCAGCACATAGGGCGCTTCGCCGGCAGTCGCCGCAATCACCCGGCTCGCAAAGGGATCATATCGATCCGAGACATGGGTGTAGAAGGCGACGCCCGGTTCGTTGCCGCTGCGCGCGTTGATGTCGCCGATCGCGGCCCCACGACCCCCGGCATGAAATTGTTGTCCGTCGCTCGACGAGGTGGTGCCGTCTCCCCACAGCGCGGCGAGCGGCATGGTGCGATGGGCGTCGATCAGTCTTCCCAGCGCTTCACCATAGGCGGCCTCGCTGATGTGCCAGTCGTGAAGATGGGCGAGCTGGCGCAAACTTGCGCCCCGACAGGTTTCCGCCATGCGCGTGAGGCCGAGATTGATGCCATCGGCAAGGATGACGGTGAGCAAAGCATTGCGATCGTCGACCTGCCGGCCCGAACGCCGATGGATGAAACATTCGCTGAACCCGGTCCAGGCATCGACCTCAAGCAGGAGATCGGTGATCTTCACGCGCGGCAGCCGATCATAGGCGGCGCGACGGGCCATCTCGGTGGCGGGCGGCGTTGCCGCCTTCAGCGGCGAGATGATGAGGCCGTTTTCGTCAAGTCTGACCTGGGGCAGTTCGCCCTGTCGCGCGAGGACCGTTACCTGTTCGATCGCCGTATCGAGCCTGGTGCGCCTTTCCTCGATATGGCGCTCAAAGTCCGTTTCGATGGCGAGCGGCAGCGGCCCCTTCTCGCGAAGCGCCGCGTAGGTGGCCGGTGGTATGAGGTAGCTGTCGAAATCACGAAACTGGCGGCTTCCCGCGACCCATATGTCTCCCGCTCGCAGCCGCTCGCGTAGCTGGGACAAGGCGCATAGTTCATATGCGGCACGGTCGATGATGCCATCCCGCAGGACGAACGGCCGCCATGCTGATGGTACAAAGCGCAGCGGCACGCGATCAGGCAAGCGCCGTTTGCCGGTCCGGTATAGCTCCGCGATAATGGCCAGCGCCGACAGGAGTCCCTGCACCGCGCCGGCGCCGCGAAATTCAAAGGTGTTGAGAAGGGGGCCGGCAAAGAGCTTTACCGTGCGATGCCGATCAATCAATTCAGCGGTGCGATCGACGGTTTCCGGTCGCCCGAGCACTTCGGCTTGCTCGACCGCCATGGCGAAGCGCTGCCAGTCCAGCGCCTCGATCTGCGCCAGCGAGTCCACGCCGTTGGTATGCGCGTCGATGAGGATACGGCAAGACCCTGTGAGCGTCCGGAGATGGCCCTGCAGCTCGCGCACCGTCTTGAGGGCTTTGTCGCGGGTCCGGTTTTCGGCGCGGCGCACCATGCTGCCCAACAGCTTGTCGAACATCGTCAGGGCCGCGTCGGTCAGGCTTTCCTCAAGGCGGATGCCGGTTGCCGCCAGCGTCGCATGTCGGCGCAGGGCATTGAGTTCGCCAAAATGCTGGGGCGTGATGCGGCTGCCCTCGTCCGCCAGCCTGTCAAAAGTCGAAGCCGGGATCATGTCGGCCCGACCGCGATCGAGGCCCAGTGCGCGGACATAGGCGAGCCGTTCGATCAGGCGCAGGATGTTGCGCGCTGCCGGCGACTGTGGCGCATTGCGTAGCCAGGATAGCCATGTGGTGGCCTGCCCCGACCGTCGCGCCAGCAAATCGTCCAGGCCCTGTAGTGTGTCGGGCAGCAGGCCATTTGTGAGCACTTCATAGGTAAGCTGTTCAGCTTGCTGGCGAGCCCGTCGCAGTACCGCTTCGAGAATCGACGAAGAAGGCAGGAGGATCTGCCGACGGCGGAGTTCATCGACGATGACCCCTGCCATCTGGCCGGGATGGATGATGGTCTGCGCGATCGGGATCGAGAAGGCGACAACTTCACGGAAGGCGTCGCGGTCGAAGATCCTGAACCCGTGCGATCGTCGGATTTCAACGAGATACTCGCGACGGGTCTGGTCCCGATGAGCATAGGCCGCAAAGGCTTCGGGCGCGACACCAAGTTGGCGGGCCACATAAGCGAGCACGGGTGCGGGCGGGACTTCGCCCGCTTCCAGCGCACGGCCAGGCCATCTCATGGTGAGCAGGAGCATCGCGAAACCGAGCCGGGTGGCATCGCCGCGACGGCGGCCGACAAATTCCAGATCGTCGCTGGTCAGCGTATAGTGACGTGCAATCTCGCGCTCATCGAGCGGCGCGTCATAATGCCCCGCCCAGATTTCCGGGCTCACCAGTCGCCGCCTCGCCAACATCATCTCCTTCTCTGTGCCTGTCCGTCAGACGGTCCTCTGGCGGCCAACAGGAATATGTCCGTTAACTCTGGACCTGTAACGGCGATTCGGACAAGATCGCATAATGACGGGAAAACGGACAGGATCGGGCATCATGTGGCGCTGATCGGCTATGCGCGCGTCTCGACCGCAGACCAGAAGCTGTCGCTCCAGCTTGACGCGCTGAACACTGCCGGGTGCGACCGTATATTCGACGATCACGCATCCGGGGCAAAAGCCGATCGGCCTGGCCTAACCGAAGCGCTCGCCTATTTGCGCCCCGGCGACACGCTGGTGGTCTGGAAACTCGACCGCCTCGGCCGCTCGATGAGCCACCTGATCGAGAAGGTCGGCGAGCTTGCGGCGCGCGGCATCGGGTTCCGCTCACTCACCGAGAATATCGACACCACCACTTCGGGCGGCATGCTGGTGTTCAACATCTTCGGCTCGCTGGCCCAATTCGAGCGCGATCTGATCCGGGAACGCACCCATGCTGGCCTGCGAGCCGCGCGCGAGCGCGGTAGTCAGGGCGGCCGCCGCCCTGTCGTCACTCCCGACAAGCTGCGCAAGGCGCGGACGTACATCGCAGCGGGCCTAACTGTTCGTGAGGCGGCGGCTCGGCTCAAGATCGGGAAAACCGCCCTGTACAAGGCTCTGGAAAGCGCATGAAACCGCTGCCGATCCAGAACTCGTGGGTGCTGGTTACAGGGGCCTCAACCGGTTTGGGCAGGGCGTCAGCCCTCCGTTTGGCGGCATCGTACCAGGCCAAGCCCCTGATTGTTGGGCGAAGGCTCGACAACTTGCGGGAGCTACAATCTGAAATTGACGAGCGGTTTAATGTCCCGTGCGAGATCATAGTGGCCGATCAACGTGAAATTGAGGGCAGGGAGAAGATCGCGGCCAAGGTTATAGAATTGAAAGTCAATGCGGCTTTCTTGGCTGCCGGGCTGACGAGCGCCGGTCCGTTTGATGCTAGCCGTGCCGACGCCTATGCCGAGGTGATTGGAACAAACGTAGCCGGCTTCACGGATTTGCTGGCCCGCCTGATTGCGATCTTCCGGCAGCAGCCGTTTGAATCCTCAATAATCGCAGTGTCGAGCCTGGCGGGCGAAACATCCGTACCCTTCCAAGCGGTCTACGGCGCGTCGAAAGCCTATGTGAGTACCCTCATGCGGGCACTTTCCGTCGAGCTTGCCGGGACGGGTGTGAGCGTTGGGTCTTTTGCACCCGGTGGCATTGACACCGATATGGCTGCCCTCAGCGATTTGAAGTGGGGGAAGTTTGGCTTGATGGACGTTGATCGCTGCGCGACCCTTGCCGTCGATGCTCTGGTTCATCGGCGATCCTTCGCCATACCGGGGATGGGCAACCGGCTCACATACTTGGCCAGCAGGGCTCTACCTCGATCGTTGATGAGCCGGCTTGCGGCCCTCCCATATCGGCGCCCGCAATGATCGACACATGCTCAAAGGATAGGTTGAACACGCCGTTGAGTACCTACAGGTAGCTTCCGCTGGCATTGTACCGGATTTGTTCGCCCTTAGCGTGCAGATACGTTACTTTCGTGTAGTCACCCCATATAGCGCGCTTCGCGGATGCAATGACGAGCCATGCTCGATCCCCTCAAAAGGCGAACGCGGTCTGGCCGCTCGCCTCGGTGAAGCTGGCGCTATCGCCTGCGGCGTAACGATCGCGGCCCAGCGGCGTCCATTGCAGATGGCCGGAACGATCGTGCGCAAACCATCCATCCTCAATGCCGTGGATGAAGGCCCACGCCTGATCCTCTGCATTCATGCGGCCCGTATTGATGGGCCAATGCTCGCTGCCGCTATCCTGCTTGCACATGCTCGGCGCGGAAAACGTGCGGATGATAGAGCTGCGGTCTGCCGGTTCGGTCCCGCCCATTTCGCTCATGATCTGGCGCGCCTCGGCGGTGTTGATGTGGCCGCGACCGTTGCTGTCCCCATGGTTGGAATAGCGACAGCCGAAGACAACGGCCTGAAAGATGCAGCTCGGTTCGGTGAACTCCTGTGTGTCGAGCAATTCGCGCCATTTCCCGGCGCTGATTAGATCAACGGCATGATGCCAAAGCCCATTGGTGCGGTTGCTATAGCCGTAGCGGTTCGTCACGCCTTCGCGGGCGATCTCGACGCCTAGCACTCTTTCAACGTGCTGCACGAAAGGATGGGCGGCAAGCAAGGGATGGCGAAGGCCAATCTTGCGCGGTTCGTCCTGCTCGGCCCGGATTACCTCAATCGGGAATTGAAACAGGCGCGAGGGCAGATTCCAAGGGGCAGGAAGCGGAAAGTTGCGGGGCACATCAAGCGCCCCGTTTATGTCCAGCAGGAAGCCACTTGCGGCAAAACCTGCGGCAACGATCTGTTCGCCCAGCTCGTCGGCCTGCTCGGTGCGGATCGCGGCGGCGGCGCTCATGCGCTCAACTCCGCATAGGTGGCGCTGCACTCGTAACGGATAGCATCGCCATCCCACATAGGACCGGAAACGCCTGCGAACTTCGGCGCGCCCTGCAATTCAAAACGCTGGCGCGGGTTGCTGTTATAGTCGGTGCATTGGAAGCCCTCGACGGCGGCTCGGTTCACGATGATTTCAACTGTCCCGCCCTCGATCTCGATCCGGTCAAGTCCCTGCTCGGTCTGGCGGTAGATGCGGATTTTCATGTGTTTTCCCTTCTTAAATGGAGCCGAAGGCGATGAACGGTCATCGACTTCTGCCCGCTGGCGAAGCCGGGGGGGATGAACCGGCATTGAGGGCTGATCGCGGGGGAGGGGGATCACCCGCCCTGCACAAGCGAAGCGCGGAAGGGCGGGGAAACCGCCGCGATCACCAAGGGAGGCCGCTTGCGGCCGAGACGGCCAGGCCCTTGACGGGAAGGGGGGAGGCCGCCCCCCTTCGCCTGGACTAGATCCGCTTGCGATCTAAGGCCTGTGGACATTCAGGATTCCCACGCTGCCTGATTTCTGATTCAGGATTCCCAAGGGGAGTTCTGAATGGACGAGCAGCGATTTGTGGTGACGGATGGGATATGGGCGCGCGTTGAACCCCACCTTCCCGGCAAGAAGAGCGATAGCGGTGTGACGGGTAAGGACAATCGCATGTTTTTAGAGGCGGTTCTCTGGCGTGTGCGCACCGGTCTTCCATGGCGGGATCTGCCGCCGGAATTCGGCAATTGGAACAGCGTGTTCCGGCGCTTCCGACGATGGGCGAAGGGTGGTGTTTTCGAACGTCTTTTCAGAGAGATCCGCGGCGAGCCGGATTTTGAATACGCGCTGATCGACGGTACTATCGTTCAGGCTCACCAGAAGGCGAGCGGCGCAAGGGGGGGACTCACGCTCAGGCCATCGGGCGCTCGCGCGGCGGACTGACCACCAAGATCGTGGCGCTGGTCGATGCGCTTGGAAACCTGTTCAACCTTGTTCTCCTGCCGGGTCAGGCTCATGACCTGAAAGGCGTCGCACCGCTGATCGAGGACGTAGCATTCGATGCGCTTCTGGCCGACAAGGCCTTCGATGCTGACTGGCTGCTTGCCGAGTTGGATGTGCGCGGCGCGAGCGCAGTCATTCCGCCCAAAGCGAACCGCAAGATCAAGCGCAATTACGACCGGCATGCCTATAAGTGGCGACACCTGGTCGAGAACTTCTTCGCGAAGATCAAGGAGTTCCGAGCCATCGCTACGCGCTACGAGAAAACTGCCTGCAGTTACACCGCCAACTGGCACCTCGTCGCGACAATCCTCGCCGCGAAGTGAATGTCCACAGGCCTTAGTCGAAAACGGCGCGGCGGCTTTGTCGCCTCGATCTGCCAGCAAGGCAGGCGGTGGCAGCTGCCACCGCCTGCGCCAATCATCCCGGCTTTCGGATCGCCAGCAAAACGGTGTTCACGTTGGTTCCGGCGTGGGCGAAAGAGCCGAGAGGAAGGTCGATCCATTTCCGACCATGGAAATAGATAGCGCTGCACCCCTCGATCATGCGGTGCAGGGCCTTATGGCGCTGATCCTCGCCATATTCGGCGCGGGCGCTCATGATCGCCACCAGCACGCCACCGGGTTTCAGGAAGGCGAGCGCGTGGCGCACATGGTCACAGTCTCGGCCGCGATCGAACGGCGGATTCATTATCACCGCGTCAAACGGTGTGAAGTGCTGCGGGTCCAGGGCGAGAAAGTCCCCCTCGATCGCATCCGCAAAACCATGCACGACGCGCAATTCGTGAGCGAAGCCGGGTTGCAGCTCGACGCACGTAACATCGGCGCCGGCATCGCGCGCGGCAGTCGCGAGCGCGGCCTTGCCTGCGCTTGGTTCTAGAACGCGCTGGCCTTGGCCGATCCTCGCATGTTCGATCACTTGCGCCGCGATCTCTGGCGAGGTCATGAACGCGCCGAAATTCTTGGCAGGCGTGACGTGATAGGCGGGGGCGGTTTCGGCCTCGGTCGTATCGTAGCTGTCGCCAATGGCTTCGCCGTAATACTCCGCGAGCAAGAGATTGACGCTCTGCAACATATCGTCGCGCTCGAACCAAATGTGCAGATTGCCATTCTTGAAGATTCGGACGCGGAAATAATCGCCCTGCAGAACGGTCGGCAGTGACGCGCGGTCACGCGCGGCCTGGCCGACAAGACTAGCGATGCTTGCCGCCTCGGCGACGGGGGGCTTGCCGTCCAGTTCGAGAAAAACGCGCTCCACGTCGCGCAGCGTGTCGCGGCGCTCGTAGCGCTCCCATGATCCCCATGTGTTTATCGCGCCTTCGATGATGAGCCGCGCGCCGATCTTGAAACCGTTGTGCGAACGAAAGCGGCGGTCCAGCTTGGCGAAGACATTGGCGATCCCGCGCAAATAGAGGTCGCGGCGATTTGTCCAGATATGGCCGAAAGTGGCGGTGCAATTGTCGGGCGTGAACGGAACGGGGGCATCGCGTAGCCCGTCATGAAATTCCTTTCGGGCCTGCTGGTCTAGCAGCTGGTCAAAGCCCAGCTGCTCCATGAGAGCGGTCCAGCATCGCCGGTCCATCGTTTCGGTTAGGACGCGCGCGAAATTGTCGCGTGCCTCGATAGTCTCGCGCGATCCCGTCTCCTTGTCGCGCCGCTCGATAGGCTGCGACTGGATGAAAGCGCGCGTCAATGTGTCCTCGGTCCAGTCCCGTCCACATGAGAGCGAAAGCGCGCCGCCAACGGTAAGCCGCGCCGCCTCATCGCGGGTCGAATGGTAGGTGTCATACAGGTTCAGCCAAAGGGTTATGGCCTTGTCCCGGCCCTCGCAAATGTCGGCGATCTGCGCGGGCGTCATAAGCTCTTGCCCCATGCTCACGCCTCCCCGGCAATGAGAGCGCCAAAGCCGAAGCCCTCGGCGGCGTCCTCGATGGTGGTCACGAGGCCGTCAAAATCTTCCTCCGGCCCTAGCAGCTCGGCAATCTCGATGACGGCGGGAAGGTCAGCGCCATGGTTCTCGGCAAGGTCTTTGATGTAGCCGAAGCGATCAAAGTTGCCCTCTTCCTCATAGCGCGCGAGCGAAATGGTGCGGGCGGCGTTGATCCGAAGGATCGTTGCCAGCGGAATGTCGGTCATGTGCTGTTCCCTGCCTAGAATGGAGCCGAAGGCGATGACGGGTCATCGACTTCTGCCCAGCGGCGAGCGGGGTCGGGGAATGGCGCAAATGAGGGCCGAGCATGGGGAGGGGGATCACCCGGCCTGCACGGAGCGTAGCGAAGGAAGGGCGGGGAAACCCCCATGGTCGCCAAGCGAGGCCGTTTGCGGCCGAGACGGTCCAGCCCTTGCGCCAGGGGGCCGGAACAGGCCCCTAGATCGAATGAATGACGCGGCGGCTCGTCCGCCTCAATACTGCATGTCGCTTGTGACATGCCAACAAACAGCACCGGAAGAATCCGAGTAATCGGATCCTCCGTCATTTAGTTGCCGGCGCGGTATCGCGTCACGTCCGCATGAGGCTTGCGCCGGCACTGGCTGCACCGGAGCCGCGCGATCAGCTCGTATATACGCGTATCGAAGGAAATGCGCCGGGAGCGGGCAAACTCGCCCAGGGGCACGGCGACATGCCGCCCGCAAGCGCAATGGATGCGCAGATAGCAGCTTTGCCGATACCAGATCGGATCAACGGGCTTGGGGCGGTTGTAGTTCGCGGCCATGCCGCGCTTATGCGCCAAAGAGAACAAGAGCGGAACATTCTCGCGATAGACCGCTTATTGGAACGGCAAGGATTTTGCGCTATATAGGGGATGGCTTCATTGACGGTCAGTCAATGCACCTACCTGAGCCCGCCATGCTGCGAACGTGGCGGGCTCAAACTTTCCGCCCCGCCAAGCGTTAGATAGATGGGCGGAGACCCTGCGAAGGCCCCCGCCCGCTGGGTCAGTCTTTACGCTGCCCCAGCTTTACAATCGCGATCACGAGCGCAACGGCTGCGATCGTCAATTGCATGGCTTCATATGTAGTCAATCAAATGCACCTCCTTTGAGCGGTAGGATTTGCGCCGGAGACTGCGAACCTCCGATGCCACCGCCCAAAGCTATGATACACAAAATCGCCGCGCGTGTGTGGCGACGGGCTTCACAATTTCGTGATGCCGGTGGCAGCTGCCACCGCCAACCCACGCCATCATTCCATGATTGCACCCTCGAAGCGCGCGATCAGCTGCTCGGCAAGGGAGTTGATTTCGGCGGGATCGGAGGTTTCGGTGCAATCGCTCCCCACAACAGCGTCAAACGAACCGCCGTTGAGTTGGACGACGCGGACAAGCCAAACATCGCGGCGAATTTCGCATTGATCGGGTAGCGGCCTTCCCATGATCTCGTGGAATGTCAGGTCAACCCATTGGCGAATGTCCGGATCGGATGCCGCGTCAGCAAAGTCGGCGCGGCCCGCCATGACGCTGTATCGTTCGCCCAGCATGAATTGACGATCGCGCGCGCGTCGATCCTGTTCGATCCGCTTCACGCGATCTTTCTCCGCGCGCTTCGCGGCCTGTTTCATCCGAACATCGTCGGCGCTGCTCGCCAGCGCCGCAATCATGTTGGGGACGCGCGCGGGCATGTAATGCCCCGCGCGCTCGGCCGCCTCGATCACGAATTGCAACTCGCTGATCTCAGTTGGGGACAGGGTAGCGCGAACCGCGCTCGCCGTGTTGCTGACTTTCATGGCTGCGGCTCCGGGTCCGCCTTGGCCTTGTAGGGCGCAAGGCCGATCCATGATCCGGTGCCGCCGCGGAACTGGCGCACAACGTCGCCGCCATCCCAATGGCCGGTGAAGATGCCCCGGCGGTTGATACCGCCAACGGGCCGCGTCCGCGCGGCTAGGAGGCGCGCGCGGCGGGTGTCTCTATCAAGGTGGCGCATGGGCTCCATGGTCGATCCTTCCTATTCGCTGGCGGTGTCGAGGGTGTTGCCGATCTCGTCGGCGTCGAAGTCCTCAAGGGCTGAAATCGCGTTCTCGAGTTCGGATATTGCGGCGTCCATCTTCTCCGCGCCTTCGCCGTCAGCAAGGCTCGGGGGAAGATTGTCGCGGGCGGACTGCTCGTCGTCCTTGACGGTTTCGAGCATTTCGCGCGCCTCATCAAAGAGGGCTTTGCCCTGATCGATCAGGGCGCGCGCTGCGGCGATCTGCTTGCGGCGCTCGCGGTTCATGCTGCCCCCCTCACGTCGCCGCGAACGATCTGGAAACCTGCGCGGTCCAGCTCGTCACAAAGAGCGCGCTTCCTTTCCTCGCGGGAGCCGCTGCTTGCGATGTAGCTGCACCGGCCCTGATGGAAGGCGAAGCCTGCGCGTTTCAGGCATCCGCGAAACCGCTGGTGGGTGCGTTCGCTCCAATCGAAGGTGCCCGCATAGTTGCGGAAGGCGGCGACGGCATAGACGGAACCGTAATTCTCATCACGCCAGTTCAATTCGATCTCCGGACGGGCTTTGCTCATGACTGCCTCCTTCAATATTCGTTGGCGAGAAGGATCGTGAGCACGCGCGTCGTGGCGTCGGGATTCCAAGGTTCGGCGCTGCCAAACTCTAGCTCGCGGTCGTAATAGTCGATCTTCCACATGACGGAGAGGGCGGGCCGCGTGTCGTCGTCGGTCCAGCGGGTATGCCATTGGCCGGTCACGTCGCGATAAAGGAAACCGGCGTCATGCTCGCCCCTCGGGTCATTGTCCGGGGTGAAATCCTCGAAGCTCTCGATCAGCTTGAAAATGTCGGTCTGCGCGCTGGCATCGAGCGCCCCGATTCCCTGCGTAACCACGGTGCGGCAAGTGACGCCCATGGTCCGCCGCGCAAGGTCGTTAAGCGCCGCGATGGTCGCGATCTGCTCGGGGGTAATCTCCATTCTTCCTCACTCCTTCAGGCGAAGCCGCTGCCTGCGGCCTGCGGCTCTGACCCGCTGGCGAAGCGCGGGATGGGGAGGGGGAAGCAAAATCGATGGGAGTGGTGCGGGCGGCACGACTAGGGAGGCCCCGGCGCGCGCGAGCGCGCCGGAACTGGCCGAACTTGTCGGGCAACCCGGTCCTGTCGATTATGCTTCGGGAACGAAAGGGCGGGTGCCCTTGGTGTTCCCCGGTGGCAGCTGCCACCACTGACGGGGCGCGGCCCTGGGCCGCTCGATCCTATGTGGCAGCTGACAAACTATCAGCGCGCGGCCCTCGGCCGCTCGATTGACTAGCGCTCGCGATCCTTCGGCTTGTCGGCCTTCTGCGTAGGGATTTTACCTTCGCGCAACGCGGAGACGACATTGGATTTCGCGCTCTCGGTGATCGCCGCCAGCTGCTCCTTGGACGCGCCCTTTCCAACGGCGTCGGCAACCCGCTTGTCGATGGCGATCTGAAAGGGGGCAAGCCGCGCGTCGTCGCGGTTCTGCTCGGGCGAATTTTTCTGGAACTGCTCGGCAAGGCGCAAGTCCACTTGGCTGACGCCGGGAGGCATGACCTGCATCCGGAGCGCGCGATCGGCGGCTTGAACGTCGCGCGGGCTCATCTTGTCCAGGAAGGATGCAGCGCCGGCACTGATCGCGCGAACCCGTTGAAGGGGGTCCATCCCCTCGGCCCAATTGACCTCGATCTGGTGATAGCGGCGCTGCTCGATAATTTGCACATGGTGGAGCGGTCCTTTCGGATCGCGAAAGAATGCCAGCTCTTGCGCGGAACGCTCGGCGAGCTGGCGCATGTCGCCGGAAGTCGCTGCGAGGCGGTTCAGCTGCTCATACTGCCGCGCGGCCACGGCCTGCGCGGTCGGCAAGTAGCGATTGATCTGCTCCTTGGCCTGCTCGATGCTCATGGCGCGGCGCTCGCCCGCTGGCATAAGAGAATCCATGGCGGGCGGCATGGCGATGCCCGCGGGGCCTCGCGCCGGTTCCCGGCGCGATTGCTCCTGCGGCATCGCGTCCCGAATGACCTTGGCGAGCGAGGCATGATTGCCGGTATGGAAGCTGTCTCGGCTCGCCTCCATCCAATCCATCGGCCCCATTGCCTGAATCGAAACGAACTTCTCTGCCGCGAGGGAGTGAAGCTGCAAATGCAGGCGCATTGTGCGGCCGTTCCCTTCGCGGAACGGGTGAATGGCGTTCAGCTCGGAGATATGGCGCGCCATCGTGTCGGCGAAGCGATCACGGTCCATGGATTTGAGAGTTTGAAGATCCGGCAGCTGGCGGAACTCATGGTCCATGCTGCGCGCGATGAAGTGCGCCCGCGCAAAGGTGCTGCCCGGCTTGCTAATGTCCACGGTGCGGAATCGGCCCGCCCACTCATAGACGTCTTGGAACATATGCTTGTGGATGGCGCCATACTCGCGCGCCGTCATCGCCGGCGCGGCGCGCTGTAACGTCAGCTCACCATGCCGGACGACCGAGAAGAAGGCTTCTCGTTCCGAAAGAGTCTTATCGTCGCGTAAACCCAGCTTGTTCCTAAGAACGGTGCTGTCTCGCCAGGTATATGGATCACCCACCTGTCATGCAGCAATCTTCTGCCGCGACAGAACATCGCGGTTGTATTCCTGCGCTAGATTGATCGCCACATCGACGGGGATTTCAGTTTCTACCAATAACAAACAAAAGGCATGGTCATCGGCAAGCAATTCCAGCCCTTCAATTTTGGCATTTGCGAGTGCTTCGCAATAGACGTCCATGACGACAGGAACGTCTTCCTTGCGCCGAGGCTTGAAGCCCATCGCCTTTATGCGATTCTGATAGGTGTTGATGATATTTTCCATTTTGCACCTGATAACGACCTAGGCTGCAATATAGTTACCATATCGGGATATGTATATAAACCACTTGGGCAGACCGCAAAAATCCTAGTTCAAAATTGGGACGCCGCGATAACGCGGCGTCCGCCCGTTTTTTTGGCGCGGGGGACCGTTTCAGCCCCCTTGATCCAGCATCATCGCCAAGAGGTAATCGGCGGCATTCTGCGCTTCGCGCGCGGCCTCGAAAATGGCTCGCTTATCGTTGCGGAGCGCGGTCAACCAGTGTTCAAGGTAAGCTGCATGGTCTTCCCGTTCCTCGACCTTGAAACCGACGATGGCGCCGATGAAACAGGCTCCCAGCTCCGCCACTAACTCGTCCCTCGCATAGTCCGCGCGGCTTGTTGAAATCAGCGTCTTGCGGTTCAGACGGCTTTCATGGCCTGCAAGATGCACTGCCTCATGAGCGAGCGTGGCATAATAATCATCGGCGGAATGAAACACCTTGAAGGGCGGCATCTGAATGTAGTCGTCGCGGGTGTGATAGAAGGCTTGCGATCCGCCAACGCGATGATCTGCCCCCCGCTGAGTGGCCCAGAGACTATGATAGTCTGGACCACGAAAGGGACGACGAATGCCGAGCAAGAAGCACAAGCCGGAAGAGATTATCGGCAAGCTGCGTGAAGTTGAGATTGTGCTGGCGCAGGGCGCCTCGACCGCTGAAGCGTGCCGGCGGATCGCGGTCAGCGAACAGACCTATTATCGCTGGCGCAAGGAATATGGCGGCCTGAAGACCGACCAGGCGCGGCGCATGAAGGATCTGGAGAAGGAGAATCTGCGGCTCAGGCGGGCGATCTCTGATCTGACGCTCGACAAGCTGATTTTGCAGGAGGCGGCGCGGGGAAACTTCTGAGCCCCGCGCGGCGACGGCGCTGCATCGAACATGTGCGACGAGAGCTTCCGGTGTCCGAGCGACGGATCTGCCGGGTGTTGGGTCAGCATCGATCGACGCAGCGCAAAGTGCCGCGCGGGGCGGATGACGAACCGGCGCTGACGGAGGATATCATCGCGTTGGCGAAGCAATATGGTCGCTACGGCTATCGTCGGGTGACGGCATTGCTCTGTCATGCGGGATGGACGGTGAACCACAAACGCGTTGAGCGGATATGGCGGCGCGAGGGGCTCAAGGTCCCGCAACGCCAGCCAAAGCGCGGGCGTCTATGGCTCAACGACGGATCGTGCATCCGCCTGCGGCCTGAGTATCCAGGGCATGTATGGGCTTACGACTTCGTCGAGGGGCGCACGCATGATGGCCGCAAGTTCCGCATCCTGACCATCATCGATGAGGCTAGCAGGGAATGCCTGGCGCTCATCGTGGCACGTCAGCTGCGGCATGAGGACGTCCTTGCCGCGCTGGCGGAGCTGTTCGTCACTCGCGGCCCGCCTGCACATATACGGTCGGACAATGGCGCCGAGTTTATCGCCAATGCCGTCCAGCAATGGCTCGGCCAGATCGGCGTGAAGACGCTATACATCGCGCCGGGATCACCATGGGAGAATGGGTATAATGAGAGCTTCAACGGGTCGCTGCGCGACGAACTGCTCAATGGCGAGATCTTCTACAGCCTCGCCGAGGCCAAGGTGCTGATCGAAGCCTGGCGGCGGCATTACAACACCATCCGCCCGCACAGCAGTCTGGGCTACCGACCACCGGCCCCGGAAACGGCATCACCGCCATATCCGGCCTCCGGTTCCGCTTCGCTCCACCTCCGCCCAGATATGGCGGCGGCGAGTTTAATCCACTAACAAACCAGCCGGTCCACTCGGTGGGGGCAGGTCAACGCGTCCAGCGCAGTTGACTCGGCCTGTCGCGACTATCTCACGCATCAGCGAAACTCTCGATTTTAGGCGGATTTACGCGCCTTGGCGCGCGGTGCCGACGCCAGTCCATGCCCGAGGTGAGTGCTGCCATCTGCGCCGCCGTGATCGAAAAACTGCCATCGACCGCCGGCGGCCAGGCGAACCCTTCGGCGGCCTCGGCGCGCTTGGTCATCAGCCAGATGCCGGTGCCGTCGAACCACAGAATCTTCAGCCTGTCCTTCCGCTTGGAACGAAAAATATAGGCGACCCCGCGCCACGGGTCCTGGTCCAGCTCATGTTGTATCTTGGCCACCAGCGTGTCGATGCCGCAGCGAAAGTCGATCGGCTTGGTGTAGATCAGTACCTTGGCGTCGCTGCCCGGCCCGATCATAGCGCCCTCTGCAGCGCTGCGATCACCGCGGCAACCAGCGTCGCGCTCGCGCCATGGGCGATCATCACCGGCACGCCGTGGACCTCCATCGCGACCTGGACCAGAGTATCGGGCATCAGCCGGACGCCGGCTGCCTCCGGCTCGAGCAGCATCGCCGGCACCGACGCCGGCTCGATCACCGCCGGCAGGAACATCGGCCCGTCTTCGCGCGCCTTGGCTTCCGCTGTCTCGCGCAGCTCGCGGCGCCAGCCATATATCTGGGCCGGAAGGACGTCGAAGCACGACGCCACCTCCGCCATGCTGCACGTCGGATCGAGCGACAGCTCGACCACTGCGCGCTTCTCTTCCAGCGTCCAGCGCCGCCGGCGCCCGTTCTCCAGCCCGCCACTGCCGTCGATCTCCTGCTCCACAGACACCCCGCCGAATCAAATGATGCGATATGCGCGGCACACTCAGAGCTCATGGCCACTTCCGCCACGTGGGTCTGGGATGACGGATACGATCTACAAGATCGAGGCAACGCTCAGGGGCAAGTCGCCCGAACGGCGGTTCGAAGGCCGGCAGCTGATGCTGAAGCCGCTGTTCGACGACCTGCGCGACTATCTCTCGAAGAACCTCGGCCGGTTCAGCACCAAGGGCAAGATGGCCGAGGCGATCAACTACACGCTCAACCACTGGCAGCAGCTCACCTATTGCCTGCTCGACGGCCGCGTCGAGCTCGATACCAACACGGTCGAAAGAAGCATCCGCCCGATTGCCCTGTCGCGCCGCAACTCGTTGTTCGCCGGCAGCGATGCCGGAGCCGACAATTGGTCGGTGATCGCGAGTCTTCTCGAAACGTGCAAGCTCTCGGACGTCGATCCACTCGCCTGGCTCACCACCACCCTGCAAAAGCTTGCCGCCGGTCATAGCAACAAGGACCTCGATTCCCTCATGCCCTGGCACTTCCCCAAGATCGCCGGGCGCAACGCCCCCTCCTAAGACGCTTGACCGACACGGTTCCGCCACGTGGGTCTGGGATGACGGATACGCCTCAACGACATTCTCGACCAGTTAAAGCGCCACCGTTTCGGCCAGAGCGCCGAGCGGCTCGATCCCGACCAGTACCAGCTCGTGCTCGAAGAGCTCGAAGCTGCCTTGTCGCGCGCCGAGGCCGGGCTCGAGGCGCTGATCGACCAGGCTGACGCGACCAGCGAGACAAAGCGCCGCCGCCGCAACAACCGTGGAGCGCTGCCCGCCCATCTCGAGCGTATCGAGCAGGTCGTCGACATCGAAGACAAGCAGTGTGCCTGCTGCGGCGGCGATCTTCATGTCATCGGCGAGGACGTCACCGAGCGCCTCGACGTCGTGCCCACCATCTTCCGCGTGTTGGTCACCCGCCGTCCGCGCTATGGCTGCCGCGGCTGCGACGAGGGCGGCGTCACCCAGGCGCCGGCGCCAAGCTTCATCGTCGATCAGGGCCTGCCCACCGACGCGCTCGTCGCCCAGGTCATCGTCGCGCGCTACGCCGATCACCTTCCGCTTTACCGGCAAGCCCAGATCTACGCCCGCCAGGGGATCGATCTCGACCGGGCAACGCTCGCCGACTGGGTCGGGCGCGTCGGATGGTGGCTGACTCCACTGCGCGCGCATCTGCTCGCCGAACTCAGGAGTTCGGTGAAGCTGTTCGCCGACGAGACGCGCATGCCCGTGCTGGCTCCCGGGACCGGCAAGACCAAGACCGGCCAGCTGTGGGCCTATGCCCGCGATGATCGGCCTTGGGGCGGCACTGCGCCACCCGCCGTCGTCTACATGTACGCCACCGGCCGCGGCGGCGAGCATCCGATCGACCATCTCGGCGACTTCGCCGGGGTGCTGCAGGTGGACGGCTATGCCGGCTACAACGAGATCAAGCGTCGCAACGGTGCCACCCTCGCATTCTGCCTGCTTCACGCGCGGCGCAAATTCTACGATTTTCGCGAGAAGGAGCCCGTTGCGGCCGAAGTACTGCGCCGCTTCTCGGCGATCTACAAGATCGAGGCAACGCTCAGGGGCAAGTCGCCCGAACGGCGGTTCGAAGGCCGGCAGCTGATGCTGAAGCCGCTGTTCGACGACCTGCGCGACTATCTCTCGAAGAACCTCGGCCGGTTCAGCACCAAGGGCAAGATGGCCGAGGCGATCAACTACACGCTCAACCACTGGCAGCAGCTCACCTATTGCCTGCTCGACGGCCGCGTCGAGCTCGATACCAACACGGTCGAAAGAAGCATCCGCCCGATTGCCCTGTCGCGCCGCAACTCGTTGTTCGCCGGCAGCGATGCCGGAGCCGACAATTGGTCGGTGATCGCGAGTCTTCTCGAAACGTGCAAGCTCTCGGACGTCGATCCACTCGCCTGGCTCACCACCACCCTGCAAAAGCTTGCCGCCGGTCATAGCAACAAGGACCTCGATTCCCTCATGCCCTGGCACTTCCCCAAGATCGCCGGGCGCAACGCCCCCTCCTAAGACGCTTGACCGACACGGTTCCGCCACGTGGGTCTGGGATGACGGATACCCCACATCCGTCGCGAAGCGCCGTCCAAATCTTCCCGCAGCCGACTTTTTCAACACAATAAGGCCGGCAGCTGATTCTGAAGCCGCTGTTCGACGACCTGCGCGACGATCTCTCGAAGAACCTCGCCCGGTTCAGCGCCAAGGGCAAGATGGCCGAGGCGATCAACTACACGCTCAACCACTGGCCCCGGCTCACCTATTGCCTGCTCGACGGCCGCGTCGAGTTGGATACCAACACGGTCGAAAGAAGCATCCGCCCGATTGCCTTGTCGCGCCGCAATTCGTTATTCGCTGGCAGCGATGCCGGAGCCGACAATTGGTCGGTGATCGCGAGTCTTCTCGAAACGTGCAAGCTCTCGGACGTCGATCCACTCGCCTGGCTCACCACCACCCTGCAAAAGCTTGCCGCCGGTCATAGCAACAAGGACCTCGATTCCCTCATGCCTTGGAACTTCCCCAAAATTCGCAGGGCGCACCGCCCCCTCTTTAGACGCTTGACCGACACGGTTCCGCCACGTGGGTCTGGGATGACGGATACTGTTCAACCTGAAATCCACTTTTTCCGCCGTGCGAATCGTGTCGCCCCAAGAAGCTTAGATCGCACCGAACCGGATCGGATTGTTTCCGCCACCACGCGCGTCCGGTTTGGCGCCGACGGCTCGGCGCTCGCTTCGCACGTTAACCGTTGGAGTGAGCGGTTATCAATCACGCAGTAATCCATAACCGCTCTATTTTTTCCGCAGTGATTTTCGAACTGCCCTGTCATCACGGTTGCGCTGCGTCTTCCTAGAAGCTCAGTGGCTCTGTTGCAAAGATTGGCGGCAGTCAGAGGTAGGCTGTCGCTCTGCGCCGATCAGGCGGCTGCTGCGAAATGGTGGTTGAGCATGCCCATGGCCTCCGTCAGCGCCGAGGGCCCAATGCCAAAAGCTCTCTCCACAAGGCGCACCTCGCCCCTGATGCCGGGCTGCAGGCACCAGGGGCGAGCCTGTCCTTTGCGCAGGGCTCGCATGACTTCGAATCCCTTGATCGTGGCATAGGCCGTGGGGATCGATTTGAAACCGCGCACCGGCTTGATCAGTATCTTGAGCTTTCCGTGATCGGCCTCGATCACGTTATTGAGATACTTC
>NZ_ATDO01000038.1:0-3292 GCF_000445085.1 Sphingobium sp. HDIP04
CGCCGTTGCCCGGCGCGTCGTCCGCCCGGTTGATGGCCGCGCCGTCGAGGGCGTTCCGGTCGGAAGCCGGCTCGCCCGAACAGGCCGCGGCGAGCAGGCTGCCCGCCACCAGGAACATGCGGATCATCTTTTCCTCCTCCACAAGCATGCACTACCTTATCGCACGACCGGCCTTCGCGAGATGGCGAGCCGCAATGCCGCCTAATCCGCGGGGCGCATCGGTTCCCCCTTCGGCGGCATGGCGCCCTTGGGCGTACGCGATGCGGGGTCGGGCGCCTCGATGCTGGAATGGACCATCAGGCCGACGATGGCGGCAAGGATCAACAGCATCGCCGCCAGCAGCAGGCAAAGGCCGAGCCTTCTTGGCCGCCCCTTCACCGCTTGCCATCGGCGCGCGGGTCCGGCCGTGCCGGCAGCTCGTCCAGCTTGGCCAGCAGATCCTTGAACAGGTCGTCATCCCTGATGGGAAAGTGCCGGCGGAATCCCTGGCCCAGAAGCTCAAGATCCCTCGCGGTCAGCAGGCCAATGGAAACGATCTTGTCCGACACGGCATCCTCCTTGCGGCAGGGAACTGCGGGGGAGCGCGCAAGTGCCAAGGATTCCGCCTCCGACATGAAATCTCTCGCCTGGGGCCACTTCCGACGCGGCGGCCATGACGGAGCGGACGTCCCGGCTATGGAAGCGGCGCGACCGGGGACGCGCGCCCGCCGGCGCTTTGCCGCAAGGCCTGGAGGTGGGCCTCGATCACCTTCGCGGCCAGTTGGTCGAGCGACCGGCCCAGCATCAGCCGGCCGGAAAGATGCAGCATCGTCATTCCGTGCAGGCTCGCCCAGATCCAGTGCGCCTGCTCCAGAACCTCGTCCCGGTCCGCGTCGGGCATCAGTTGCCTGACCAGTCCGGTCAGCAGGGTCCAGGACGCGGCGTCGCTCGACCCCTCCGGCCTAGCGGCCGTTTCCTGCTTGTCGGTTTCGAACAGCAGGCGGAATTCATGTTCCCGGTCGAGCGCGAAGCGCACATAGGCGTCGCAGGCGCGCCGGAACCGATCCTCCGCGCCGGAAATGCCGGCCGTCGCACGGTCGAGACAGGCCGCGAATTGCCGCCACACCTCCTCGCGCACATCGGCGATCAGGGCATGCTTGTCGGGATAGTAGCGATAGGCGGTCATGGCGCTGGCCCCGACCGCCGCCGCAAGGCCGCGCATGGACAGGGTCGACAGGCTGCCGGCCCGGATCATGGCGTGGGCCGCGTTTCGAAAGATCGCCTGGGAGGAGGCGAACGCCTCCCCCCCCTGCCAGCGCGGGTGGCGCCCGTCCCCGGCGGTCATGCCGCGACCGTGCCGTGGGTCGGACCCCAGAGCCTTTTCGCAAGCGCGAGATAGGGTTGCGACACCGGCACGGTCAGGCCGTTGCGCAATTGCAGCCGCGCCGTGCGGCCGAAACGGTCGATCCGGACGACCGCGCTGCGCGACACCCACCAGGACCGATGGACCCGCTGGCCCTCCATGGCCGAGAGGCTGTCGAGCGCGTCGGCGAAGCGCATGAGGATGAGGGCGTTGCCCAGGGTCGTGTGCACGCGGACATAATGATCCTCATTGCCCAGGCATATGACGTCCCGCCCCAGTTCGGGCGGCAACCGTTCGAACAGCAGGCCGTCCGTCGCGGGGGCGTGCCGGGACGCGGCCTCTGCCGGCGGGTTCGGGATCGGCGGCGTCGCCGCTTCGACGGACCGTCCCGCCGGGAAGGGCGCGGAAGACAGTTTTTCCCAGAGGAACAGATAGGCCCCGCCGATGATCCATATCGCCAGGATCAGTTCGAACACTTCGCTGGGAACCGGGGTCCACGTCCCCTCCGACATAGAGGCGGCGGCGGTGACGAAGAACATCGGCACGGAGGTGATCGCCGTTCCCAGCGCCACGCGATGGACCATGGAACCGGCGGCGAGCGGGGGCCAGGCCCGCAGAAGAGGCATCGTCACGGCGGCCAGCCCATATTGGACGAGGAAGATGACGGTCCAATAGCCGACCCGCGCGAACGGTTCGAAATCATGGGAACCGAAGGCGCCGAGCCAGGCGAGCGTGGCCGCGAACAACAGCGCGATTCCCGCCAGCAGGCCGTGCCGCTTCGCCCAATCCTCGACATGCAATTTCGCGAAATCGTGCATCGTGAATGTCCATTTGCCGTGCGTACAGTGTAAATTTACGAAGTAAATTGTGCAAGTGCGAATATCGCTTTGCCCGCAAATCCTTTCCCCCATTAGCCGGGTGGGGCACCGGCGGCATCGTGCCGTCGCCCTGGAGATTGCGCATGAAACGACTTGTCATCCGGCCCCTCCTGGCCCTGTTCACCATCGCCTCCGCCCCCGCGGCCGCGCAGGAGGCGCTCGGCGATACGGCGGAGAGCGGCCGCAAGATGGAGGACGGGCGTGAAGGGAAGGGGCCTTCGGGCTTCATCGCGCTCGGCCCCGGCGCCACGCCCGCCTATGACGGCGCCAAAAGCTATCAGCCCATTCCCTTCGGCATAGCCGACCTGCGCTGGAAGGGGATGGAGTTCGAACTGCGCGGGCTGCGCGCCCGCCTCGACCTGCTGGGCGACAGCCCGGTGCAGTTCGGCCCGGCGATCAACCTGCGGTTCAAGCGCAACAGTTCGAGCGACGGCGACGGACGAGTGAAGCTGCTGGACGATGTGGGACAGGCTGTCGAGCTGGGCGGGTTCGTCGGCTATCGCTTCGGCGGCGATGAAAAGGGGCAGGGGGAGGTCGCCGTCGACCTGACCGTGCTCAAGGACGTCAATGACGGCCATGACGGCCTGGTGGCGACCGCGCAGCTTTCCTACGCGGCCTATCGCGGCGGTCGGGTTTTCGTGAATGTCGACGCGCAGGCCAATTATGGCGACGGCAAATATATGCGCAGCTATTTCGGCGTCACGGCGGAGGAGTCGCTGCGGTCCGGCCTTGCCGCCTATCGGCCCGGCGGCGGCCTTCGCGACGTCGGCGCGGGCGCGACCCTGGGCTATCGGCTCAGTCGGCGGTGGGGGCTGATCGCGCGGGCCGGCGCCAACCGTTATCTTGGAGACGCCGGCGACAGCCCGATCGTCGAGGAGGGATCGAAGGTGCAGGCTATTGCCGGCCTCGCCCTCTCCTTCAGCTTCTGATCCCTGGGATCGCAAGCGCCGCCTTCATTCCTGTCGAAGTGGCCCGATGACCGATCATTCCCCCGCAGGCCTGCCCGCCATGGATGTGCGGGCGGGCCGTCTCATGGCCGTCGCGGCGGCCCTCGCCGCCTTGCTGCTGCCCG
>NZ_ATDO01000039.1:0-3110 GCF_000445085.1 Sphingobium sp. HDIP04
GCGGCGCGGCGCGACGAGGCGGAACCGGCCCCCACGGCCGTCCGCGTCGCTCTCGCCGCGCCGGCTTCCGCGCGACAGGGGGTCAGCGCCTCCGGCACCGCGGCCTATGAGCGGCAATCCACCCTGTCCTTTCGCGTCGGCGGCGTGATTTCCCGCCTGTCGGTCGACATGGGGAGCCGCATCCGCGTGGGTCAGCCGCTGGCCCGGATCGCCGGCACCGACATCCAGCAACAGCTCGCTTCGCGGGATGCGGAGCTGGCCCGCGCCACGCGCACCCTGGCGCGGCTGGAGGCGCTCGCGCAGAGCGGGTCGGTCGCGTCGGCGGCGGTTCAGGACCAGCGCGACACGGTGGAACAGGCGAGGGCGGCGGCGGCGGCCGCGCGTTACGACCAGCAATCGGCAACGCTCGTCTCGCCCTTTTCCGGCGTGGTGCTGGAACGCCTGTCGCAGCTTGGCGAAACGGTCGGCGCGGGACAGGCGATCCTGCGGGTCGCGGACTATGACAGCCCGCTCGTCATCAGGGTGCCGCTGGCGGAACGGGATGCCGAGGGCATCGCCATCGGCACGCCTGCGGAAGTCCGTTTCGAAGGGCGGCAGCCGCTTCCCGGACGGGTCGCGAAAAGCCAGCCGCTGGTCGACGGCGCGACGGGCACGCGCATGGTCGAGGTCCGGTTGCCGCCGGGCGGCCATGGGCAAAGCGGCGCCATCGCCTCCGTCCGGTTCCCGTCCTCCGCCGCCCCCGCGCAACCTTCGCTGGCGGCCGTCCCCGCCGAAGCCTTCGTCCCCCGATCGGGCCGGGAGGGGGGCGTCTTCACCGTCGGCGCGAACGGCCGGGCCAGGTTCGTCCGCCTGCGGCTGGTCCGGTTCGAGGCCGACGATGCGGTCGTGGCCGGCCTGTCACCCGGCACGCGCGTCGTCACGGCGGGAGCGGGCTATCTGAAAGACGGCGATCCTGTCCTTGTGGCGGGCGGGAACTGAGCTATGGGCTTCAACCCCGCCGCCTTCCTCATCCGGCGCAGCCGCCTGACCCTGGTCCTGACAGGCCTGGCGCTGGCGGTCGGGATTGCCTCCTGGATCAGCGTCGCGCGGTCCGAAGACCCCCAATTCCCGGTTCCGGGCATGAGCATCCGCATCGCGATGCCGGGGGCCACGCCCGCCGATCTGGAGCAACTGGTGATCAAGCCGGTCGAAAATGCCCTCTACGGCATTGACGACCTGAAGGACGTGCAGGCCAGCGCGACCGACGGCGCGGCGACGATCCAGGCCGAATTCGACTGGTCCAGCAGCGCCGAGCGCAAATATGAGGAGGTCGTCCGCGAGGTCACGGCCCTGCGGCCGACGCTGCCCGACGGCGTCACGCGGCTGGACGTCGTCCGCAACCGGACCAGCGAGACGGCGATCTTCCAGGCCGCCCTCGTCAGCGACCGGCTGCCGATGCGGCGGCTGGAGAAATTCGCCGACGACATGGTGGAGGATATTGCCCGCATCCCCGGCGTGCGCCGGGCGGAATATTGGGGCGCGCCGCCGATGGAGGTGCGCGTCGCGATCGATCCGGGCCGCCTCGCCGAACTGCGCCTGCCCGCCTCGCTGGTCGTCGACGCGCTGAAGCGGGCCAGCGACGAGGCGCCCGTCGGATCAGTCAATGCGGGGCAGCGCCGCCTGATCGTCCGGACCGGCGGCGCCTTTCGCTCGCCCGACGATGTGCGGCGGGTTCCGGTCCTTTCCCGCGAGGGGGCGGTGGCGCGCATAGGCGACCTGGCGCGGGTCGAATGGGCGAGCGGGGAGCCGGAGCATGTCGTCCGCTTCAACGGCCGGCGCGCCTTGCTGCTTACCGCCACGGCCAAGGAGGGCGTGGACATCGGCGTCCTGACCCAGGCGATCCGGACGGAACTGACCCGTTTCGAGCGGATGGTCCCCGGCGGCGTCAAGCTCGAATATGGCTTCTTCCAGGCCAGCAATGTGGAGCGGCGGCTGAACGGCCTCTACCGGGATTTCCTGGTGGCGCTGGCCATCGTCTCCATCACGCTGCTTCCGTTGGGGCTGCGCGCCGCCGGGGTGGTGATGTTCGCCATCCCGCTGTCGCTGCTTGCCGGCCTTGCCATCATGCAGGCGCTGGGGTTCGGGCTGAACCAGCTTTCGATCAGCGGTTTCGTGCTTTCGCTGGGGCTGCTCGTCGACGACAGCGTCGTGGTGGTCGAGAACATCACGCGCCGCCAGCGATCCGGCGAGGACCGCGTCACCGCCGCCATGGAGGGTTCGCGGCAGATATTGCTGGCGGTCGCGGGGTGCACGGCCTGCCTGCTGCTCGCCTTCCTGCCGCTGCTGGCGCTGCCGGAAGGGTCGGGCGCGTTCATCCGCTCCCTTCCCGTCAGCGTGATCGCCACGGTTTCCGCATCCTTCGTCATCGCGCTCACGATCATTCCCTTCGTCGCCAGCCGGGTGCTGCCCGCGCGCGAGGATGAGAAGGGCAATCGCATGCTGGCGATGATCGAGCGGGGCATTCATCGCTTCTACGCGCCCGTGCTGCATCGCGCGCTCGACCGGCCCGGGCTGGCGCTGGCGCTGCTGGGCGGGCTCTGCCTGTTCATCGCGCCGCTGATCGCGGCCATCGGGACCAGCCTTTTCCCGCCAGCCGACACGCCGCAATTCCTGGTCCGCATCGAACTGCCGCAGGGGGCTTCGCTGCCCGCGACCGACGCGGTCCTGCGCCAGGTCGAACGGCGGCTCGCGCGGGCGCCGGAGGTGGAATGGTTCGCCGCCAATCTGGGCCGGGGCAATCCCCAGATCTATTATAATGTCCGCCAGCATGATCCCGACCCTGCCTTCGCGGAGGTCGCGGTGTCGTTGCGCGACGGCCGGCCCGCCCATTCCGCCCGGCTTCTTTCGGACCTGCGGCGGGAGTTCGCCGCCTTTCCGGGCGCGCGCATCACCGTCCTGGGCTTCGTTCAGGGTCCGCCGATCGCCGCCCCCATAGAAATCCGCATCGCCGGCGAGGATCTCGCTACCCTGAGCGCCCTTGCCCGGCGGGCGGAGGCGGCCATGGCCGGCACGCCGGGCATCCGCGACGTCGACAATCCGGTCCGCCAGGACCGCGCCGACCTGGCGCTGGG
>NZ_ATDO01000040.1:0-48207 GCF_000445085.1 Sphingobium sp. HDIP04
CCGGCTGGCGCTGGACGGCGAATTTTCCGGCCGCCTTCGCGATGCGGAAGGGGACGACTATCCCGTCCGCGTCAGGCTGCCCATGGCGCAGCGCAACAGGGTCGAGGCGCTCGACCGGATCCATGTTCCGTCCGTCGACGGCCGGGCGGTGCCGCTTCGCGCCCTTGCCGATCCCGGCATGGAAACGGGACCGGCGCGCATCGAACGCCATGATCGCGAACGATCCGTCACCCTGACGGCCTATGTCGGGACAGGCCATCTGACGGGCGCGGTGACGCAAGCCGCGTTCGACCGGGTGCGCGGGGCCGTGCGCCTGCCGGCGGGCTACACCATCGCGCTTGGCGGCGAAGCGGAGGAGCAGGAAAGCGGCAATGCGGGGATGACGGCGGCGGCGATCGTCGCCTGCCTCGGCATATTGGCCGTGCTGGTCATGGAATTCGGGCGCTTCAGGCTCGTCGCGGTGGTGGCCAGCATCATACCGCTCGGCCTGCTCGGCGCCGTCCTGGCGCTGTGGCTGACGGGCAATTCGCTGAGCTTCACGGCGATGATCGGCCTGATCGCGCTGATCGGCATAGAGATAAAGAATTCGATCCTTCTCGTCGATTTCACCGAACAGTTGCGGGGGCAGGGGATCGCCATGCGCGAAGCGATCGAGCAGGCGGGCGAGATGCGCTTCCTGCCCGTGCTGCTCACCTCCGTCACGGCGATCGGCGGGCTGCTGCCGCTCGCCATGGGCGGATCGGGGCTGTACGGCCCGATGGCGGTCGCGATCATCGGCGGCCTGATCGCCTCCACCCTGCTGTCGCGGGTGGCGACGCCGGTCGTCTATCTCCTGCTCGCCCGGACGGGAGAAGCATCGTGACGACGAATCGGTCGCTGGCCGCCCTGATCGGCCTTGCCCTGCTGGGCGGCTGCGCCGCAGGCACGGAGTATCGACGGCCGGCCTTGCCGCTGCCGGCCGCCTTTCACAATGCTCCCCTGATCGTGGAGCCGGGCGGCAGGCCGTGGTGGCGGGATTTCGCCGACCCCATGCTGGACGATCTGGTCGCGCGCGGCCTCAAGGGCGGCTTCGACGTAGAGGCGGCGATGGCGCGGGTCGACCAGGCAAGGGCGGCCGCCGGGTCGGCGCGGGCGGCGCGGATGCCGTCGGGATCGCTGGACGGTTCCGCGGTCCGGACGCGCCAGTCGCTGAGGGCCGGGCTGGGGCAGATCGCCGATTATGTCCCGGATTTCGACCGGACGCAGGACAGTTTCGAACTGGTCGGCGGGGCAAGCTGGGAACTGGACCTTGCCGGCGGGCTGAAGCGTGGGCGGGAAGCGGCCGTCGCGGAACTGGAGGCGGCCGTCGCCGACAGCCAGGCCGTCCGCCTCACCGTGGCGGCGGAGATTGGCGACGCCTATATCCTCCTTCGTTCCGCGCAGCGCAGGCGCTCCATCGCCGTCGATCAGGCGGCGGCGGCGCAGAAGCTGGAAAATATCGTCCGCGCCCGCTTCGTCCATGGCGCGGCTGCCCGTTTCGAACTGGACCAGTCCCGCGCCTCCACCGCCGCGATCAGCGCCGGGATCGCCGAGTTCGACCAGGCGGCGCAGGCGCAGTTGGCGCGGCTGGCGGTGCTGGCCGGCGGCCTGCCGGATTCGGTTGTCCAGGCGCTAGAGAGGCCGGAGCCGGTGCCGGTCGCCGGTTTCGCGGCCATGGGGCTGCCCGCCGATCTGATGCGGCGCAGGCCGGATCTGGTCGCTGCCGAGCGGCGCGTTGCTGCCGGCCATGCGCGGCTGGGCGTCGCCCTTGCCGAATATTATCCCAAATTCACCCTGTCGGGCCTGCTGGGTTTTCAGGGCAATGACGCGGGCAGGCTCTTTTCCGGCCCGGCGAGCGTGGTGCAGGGCGGGTTGGGCCTGCGCTGGCGGCTTTTCGACTTCGGCCGGGTCGATGCGGAGGTCGCACGGGCGAAGGGCGCGGAGCGGGAGGCCATCGCCCAGTTCCGCAATGCCGCGCTGCGCGCCGCCGAGGATGTCGAACGCGCCGTCGTCGCCTGGCGGACCGCCAGAGAGCGCGAAGCCGTCCATGCCGAAGAGGTCCGGGCCGCGACCGCCGCCCGCGACGCGCTGGATCGCGCCTATCGGGCGGGCCATGTTTCGCTGGCCGAACTGGTCGAGGCGCAGCGCCGGGTTCTCCAGGCGGCCGACGCGCTTGCGCTGGCGCAGGGAGACGCCGCGCGCGCGACGGTTGCCGGATGGCGGGCGTTCGGCGGCTGACGCGGCGGGTCCGGCGGACATCGGGGTCGGCTTCCCCGCAACTCGTCCCATCCGTCCGGAACCAACGGTTGAGTGCCGGTCGTTCATGGGATAAGGGCTTGCCGTCCGCGCACCAACGGATCGACCCTCAGGCGCCGCCGGAGAAAAGGTCGGCAATCAGGAAGCGGGCATCCGCCGCCGCGCCATGATGAGGACATAGAGGGACAAGTGATAGTTTCCATATTGGCCCTGGCTTGTGCCGGCAGCGCACTGGCCGCCGTCGTCGCCCAATGGATGCCCAAGGCCCTCTTGCCCGCGCTGGTGCTGGAAATCGCGTTCGGGATCCTGGTCGGCCCGCATGGCCTGGGATTCCTGTCGCCCGGTCCCTCGATGGAGCTGTTCGCCCAGATCGGGCTTGCCATACCCATGGTGATCGCGGGGCTGGAGGTCGATTTCGGCGCGTTGCTGGCCCGGCCGCAGGGGGCGCAGCGGGCGAGGCCGCTCATCCTGGCCATCCTCATATCGCTGCTGACCCTTGCCATGGCCGGCCTTGGCGCCTGGCTGCTGCTCGACCCGGGGACGCCCCTGGTGCACCTGGCGATCTATGCCGCGATCCTTTCGACCAGCTCGGTCGGCATCGTCGTGCCGATGATACAGGAAAAGGGCATCGCCAGCGACATATACGGGCAGACGATCCTCTCGGCCGCGCTGCTCGTCGACTTCTTCGCGATGATCGCCATTTCCGCCCTGGCCGGGATCGTCGTCAGCGGCAGCGCGCAGGGCGCCTTGGGCAGCCTGGCGCTTGTCGCCATCGCCGTCCCGGCGATCCGGCTGCTGCCCAGGCTGCTGGCGCGGGTGCCCGCGGCGCGGCTGGACAACCGGACCAGCCTGCCCTTCGTCAGGCTCAGCCTGGCGCTGCTGTTCCTGACGGCCTGGCTGGCGGAGATGCTGAATTCGCAACTGGTGCTGGCGGCGTTCCTCGCGGGATTGCTGCTGGGGCAGATCGTTCCGCGCGGCAGCCACCGGCGCGAGCGGCTGGAGGTCATCGGCTATGGCTTCATCGTGCCCTTCTTCTTCATCAATGTCGGCCTGAAATTCGATATTCCCGCGCTGCTGGGATCGCCCAAGACCCTGTGGCTGGTGCCGGGCTTCGTCGCGGTCGCCTTCGCCAACAAGATCATCCCGTCGCTGCTGCTGGTCCCGATCCACGGCCGCAGGAAGGCGATGGCCGCCGGCATATTGCTGAGCGCGCGCATCAGCCTGATCGTCGCGGCGTCGGACATCGCGACCCGGATCGGCGTGCTCGACACCGCGACCAACGCGGCCATGGTGCTGGTCGCGATCATCAGCGCGGCGCTCGCCCCCATCCTGTTCAACATCCTCGCCGCGCCGCACAGGCAGCCGCCGATGCCCGTCCAGGCCTGAACGGGCCTTTTCCCCTTCGGCGCGGACGGGGCAGAGGCAAAAGAAAAGAGAGCGTCTCCGCTTCCTGCGAAAACGCTCTCCCCCCGCCGTTTGGCGGCGCCTGTCTGATTTCGGATCAGGCCGACCGGATCGGGATTCCCGTCCGGGCGCGAACGAAATCGATGTCGAGATCAGACGCCAGTTCCTGCACGATCAATTCGCCGCGGTCCCGATCCAGCACGAACCGGCCGAAGTCGGAAATGATGGCGTCGACGACGCCCGTGCCGGTGAGCGGCAGGGTGCAGCGTTCGACGATCTTGGAATTGCCCGCCTTGTCGCTGTGGCTCATCACCACGACGACGCGCTTCACGCCCGCGACCAGGTCCATCGCGCCGCCCATGCCCTTGATCATCTTGCCCGGCACGGTCCAGTTGGCCAGGTCGCCATTGCCGGCAACCTCCATGGCGCCCAATATGGCAAGGTCGATATGCCCGCCGCGGATCATGGCGAAGCTGTCGGCCGAGCTGAAGAAGCTCGACGTGGGCAAAGTGGTCACCGTCTGCTTGCCCGCGTTGATGAGGTCCGGGTCGACTTCATCCTCATAGGGAAAGGGACCGATGCCCAGCAGGCCGTTCTCCGACTGGAGCACGACCTCTATGTCGGCGGGCACATAATTGGCGACCAGCGTCGGAATGCCGATGCCCAGGTTCACATAAAAGCCGTCCTGCAGCTCGCCGGCGGCGCGGGCCGCCATTTCCTCACGTGTCCAGGGCATCAGGCCTTCTCCTCCGTGCGGGGACGCGTGGTCCGGAATTCGATTCGCTTCTCATAGGACGGTCCCTGGATCACGCGATCGACATAGATGCCCGGCGTGTGGACCTGGTCGGGGTCGAGCGCGCCGGCCGGGACGATCTCCTCCACCTCGGCGATGGTGATCTTGCCGGCGGTCGCCATGTTCGGATTGAAGTTCCGCGCCGTCTTGCGATAGACGAGATTGCCCTCCGGATCGGCTTTCCAGGCCTTCACGATGGAAACGTCGGCCCGCAGCCACGTTTCGCGCACATAGAGCGACCCTTCGAATTCCTCGACGGGCTTGCCCTCCGCGACGACGGTTCCCACGCCGGTCTTCGTGTAGAAGGCCGGAATGCCCGCGCCGCCCGCGCGTATGCGTTCCGCCAGCGTGCCCTGCGGATTGAGCTCCAGTTCGAGCTGGCCCGACAGATAGAGTTCCGCGAACAGCTTGTTCTCCCCGATATAGGAGGAGACCATCTTGCGGATCTGGCCGTTGTTGAGCAGCGTCCAGAGGCCGAAGCCGTCCGCGCCGCAATTGTTGGAGATGACGGTGAGTTCCTTGACGCCGTTCCGCAGCAGGCCGGCGATCAGATGTTCCGGATTGCCCGAAAGCCCGAACCCGCCGGACATGATGGTCATCCCGTCGAAGAGAACGCCCTCAAGCGCTGCATCAGCGTCGGGAAATATCTTGCGCTTTGCCATAATAATCCCTATTTGTCCGATTATCGGATAAAAACGCCAATATTCGTTTAAGCGCAAAAGGTCAATGCCCATGGCTGACGACAGCCAAGCCGCCGATCCCAACTTCATGCTTTCGCTGGCGCGGGGCCTTGGCGTGCTGCGCGCTTTCGAGGGGCAGTCCTCGCTCAGCATCACGGAAGCCGCGCGGCTGAGCGGGCTGAACCGGCCCAGCGCTGGCCGCTGCCTGCACACGCTGACATGCCTTGGCTATGTTCGCGAGCGGGACGGGCGCTATTCGCTCACGCCCAAATTGCTGCCGCTGGCCGCCGGGTTCCTGACGTCCACTCCACTGGCCAGCGCCAGCCAGGCGGTCGCCAACGCCTTGCGCGACAGCCTTCAGGAAACAGTGTCGGTCGGCGCGCTCGATCCGTCGGACCCGGGCCGCATCATCTACATCGCCCGCGCCGAGCGGAACCAGGTGATCGCCGCGCCGCTGATGGTCGGCAGCACCTTGCCCAGCCATTGCACGTCGATGGGGCGCGTCCTCCTCGCCTCGCTCGCGCCGTGCGAGACCGAACGGTGGCTGGCGCGCGCCGCCCTGGAGCCGAGGACCGAACGCACCATCGTTTCCCCCGATGCGCTCCGCGCCGAACTGGTCGCCGTGGGCGAGCGGCGCTGGAGCCTGGTCGAGGAGGAACTGGAGGTCGGGCTGCGATCCCTGGCCGTTCCCGTCCGCGACCGCGAGGGGCAGGTCCTGGCGGCGCTCAATGTCGCCACCTTTTCCGACGCCCACAGCCGCGAGGATCTGATCGAGCGCTATCTTCCCGACCTGAGGGCGGCCGCCGGTCAGCTGGAGCGCGCCATCCAGAGCCATCGCCCCAATCCATAAACCCGCAATCCGTTGAATCTACAGGAGTTGACATCATGACATTGCGTCGAGCCGCCATCGTTTCGCCTCTTCGGACCGCCGTCGGGAAATTCGGCGGCGGCCTTTCCGCGCTGACGGCGGGGCAATTGGGCGCCACGATCATCAAGGCGCTGGTCGAACGCAGCGGGATCGATCCCGAACGCGTCGACGACGTCGTCTTCGGACATGGCTATCCCAGCGGGGAGGCGCCCAGCATCGGCCGCTGGTCCTGGCTGGCCGCCGGAATGCCCCAGAATGTGCCGGGCTTCCAGCTCGACCGCCGCTGCGGCTCCGGCCTTCAGGCGATCATCGAAGCGGCCATGATGGTTCAGACCGGCGCCGCCGACGTCGTGGTCGCGGGCGGCGCGGAAAGCATGTCCAATGTCGAACATTATTCGACCGCGCTGCGCAAGGGCGCGCGCATGGGCAGCCTCGAACTGCACGACCGGCTGACCCGCGCCCGCCTGATGTCGCAGCCGATCGAACGCTATGGCGTGATCACGGGCATGATCGAGACCGCCGAAAATCTCGCCCGCGACTATGGCATCACGCGGGAGCAGTCGGACGCCTATGCCGTCCGATCGCACCAGCGCGCCGCCGCCGCCTGGCGCGAGGGCAAGTTCGCTGACGAGATCGTGCCCGTCGCCGTGCCGCAGAAGCGCGGCGAACCCGTGATTTTCGATCGGGACGAGGGGTTCCGCGAGGATGCCTCGCTGGAGACGCTCGGCGGGTTGAAGCCGATCGAGGGCGGCGTGGTGACCGCCGGCAACGCCAGCCAGCAGAATGACGCCGCCGCGGCCTGCCTGGTCGTTGCCGAAGACCAGCTCGCGAAGCTCGGCCTGGAGCCGAGCGGCTGGTTCGTCGGCTGGGCGGCGGCGGGTTGCGACCCCTCCCGCATGGGCATCGGCCCGGTGGGCGCCGTCCAGCGGCTGTTCGCGCGCACGGGCCTGGGCTGGGACGACATGGACCTCATCGAAATCAACGAGGCTTTTGCGGCCCAGGTACTCGCGCTGCTCAAGGCGTGGGAATGGGGTGAGGACGACAGCCGCCTGGACAAGCTCAACGTCAACGGCTCGGGCATTTCCCTGGGGCACCCGATCGGCGTCACCGGGGCGCGAATCGCCGCGACGATGCTGAACGAGATGCGCCGCCGCGATGCGCGCTACGGTCTGGAGACCATGTGCATCGGCGGCGGCCAGGGTCTCGCCGCCATCTTCGAGCGGTCCTAAGCGGGTTTCAAGCGGCAGGCTGGCTCCCGCCCCTTCGACAGGCGCGGGACAGGCCTTTCCGCATGATGCTCCAGGCTGTGAACCGACGCGGCCGGCGAAACCCGCCGGCCGCGGCTCGGTAATGGATGATCTGAAGGCGCCTTGGGCGCCCTGCGCCGGCCGCCCCACCGCGCCGCATCTTGTCGCGCCGCGCTTTTCCGCGCCCGCCGACGCTTCCATCACCTCAGCGAACGCCCTGCCGGCGACCTCTCCGGGAATCCATCGCACGAATTTAGGTTGCAAAGTTAAACCATAAGGGCCTATGGGCTGCATGGTTGCAAAGTTAAACCTATCCGGCATTGGCCGGGGAGCGATGGAGAATAGGTGTGAGCGAATTGTTGGACCTGGCGATCGCGGCGCATGGCGGTTGGGACCGCTGGGAGCAGATCAATGAACTGAAAGCCCATTTCCATGCGGAGGGCACGGTCTGGCATGTGAAGCAGTGGCCCGGCGCCTATGCGGACATGCATTGCTCGATCTCCACGCGGAAGCCGCACACCGAATTCACGCCCTTTCTCAAGGAAGGGCAGCATTGCGTCTGGGAGCCGGACAGCACCGCCATCGTCGCCGACAGCGGCGAACTGATCGATAAGCGGGAAAATCCGCGCTCCTTCTTCGAAGGGCACAGCATTCCAACGCCGTGGGACGAACAGCATCTCGTCTATTTCACCGGCTATGCGATGTGGACCTATCTGACCACGCCGTTCCTGTTCAGGCTGCCCGGCTTCACGTCGGAAGAGGTCGAACCCTGGGACGAGAATGGCGAAACCTGGCGTCGCCTGAAGGTGACATTCCCCGAAGGCGTGCCCAGCCATTCCACCCAGCAGACCTTCTATTTCGATCAATCGGGCCTGCTGCGGCGCCACGACTACAGCGTGGAGATCATGGGCGGCACGACCAGCGCCAACTATGCGACCGATCACAAGGCGTTCGACGGCCTCATCTTCCCGACGAAGCGGCGCGTCTATGCCGCCGGCGCGGACAACCGCCCGATCCTCGACCGGATCGCCATCGCCATCGACATATGGGACGTCCAGGCGGCCTGACCCGCATTCGAACCGGCCGCGTCCTCGCGGCCGGCAGAGCGGAACCGGGCCGAGCGCAGCGCAGGCCCCATGCCGCCACGCAATCCCGTTCGGAACGCCATCCATTCGCAACGGCGCGCGGACCGAACAGAAGAAAAAGGAAACATGCCATGGTGACCACCCACCGGATCGTCCTTGCCGAACGTCCGCAGGGCGCGGTGACGCCCGCCAATTTCAGGGCAGAGGACGCGGCCCTGCCGCCCATCGGGGACGGACAGTTCCTGGTCGGGGCGAATTATCTGTCGCTCGACCCCTATATGCGCGGCCGCATGGATGACCGGAAATCCTATGCCGCGCCGACGCCGGTCGGCGGGGTGATGGAAGGCGAGATCATCGGGACCGTGCTGGAATCCCGCCATCCGGGCTTTTCGGTCGGGGAACGCGTGGCGGGACGGCTGGGATGGCAGACGCACGCCATTTCGGACGGCACTGGCCTTGTGAAGCTGGACGACCGCTTCAAGCCGATCACCACCGCCGTGGGCGTACTCGGCATGCCCGGCCTCACCGCTTATTCGGGGCTGCTGACCCTGGGGAAACCCCAACCCGGCGAAACGGTCGTCGTCGCGGCGGCGACCGGCCCGGTCGGATCGCTGGTCGGCCAGATCGCCAGGCTCTATGGCGCCAGGGCCGTCGGAATCGCGGGCGGCGCGGAAAAATGCGCCTATGCGAAGCAGGAACTGGGCTTCGATGCGGTGGTCGACCATCGGTCCCCGACCTTCGCCGACGATCTGGCCGCGGCGTGCCCGGACGGCATCGACATCAATTTCGAACTGGTCGGCGGCGCCGTCTGGCAGGCCGTGCTGCCGCTGCTCAACAATTTCGCCAGGGTGCCGGTCTGCGGCCTGATCGCCCAGTATAACGGATCGTCCGGCGAACAGGTCGATCATCTGCCCGCCGCGATGCGGATCATCCTGTCGCGCAGCGTCATGATGCGGGGTTTCATCGTCGGCGAATTCTGGGACCAGCGCCCGAAGTTCCTGGACGAGGTCAGCCAGTGGATTTCCGAAGGGAAGATCCGGTTCCGCGAAGACATTGTCGAAGGACTGGACAACGCTCCGGCGGCGTTCATGGGCCTGTTGGAGGGACGGAATTTCGGCAAGCTCGTCGTGAAGATCGACTGACGCCGTCCCCTGCGGTTCGGGAAGGCGGCGACGACCAGGGCCTTCCCCGCCGATGGCTCCCGGCGGCGTCGCGGGGAGGAACGCTCGACAAATCGGCGGAGTTGGTTTAACTTCAAAACCTTCCTGTGATGTTGGAGATGGCGATGAAGGGAAAGCGGACCAATCTCGGCAACGCCGATTGCGGCATTGCCCGTTCCCTTGAAGTGGTCGGCGACTGGTGGTCGTTGCTGATCGTGCGCGAAGCCTTCAAGGGAAGGGAGCGCTTCGGCGAGTTCCAGAAGGCGATCGGGCTGGCCAAGAACATATTGTCCGCGCGGCTGAAGAAGCTGGTCGAACATGACATCTTCCGGATCGAGCCGGACGCCGACAACGGCGTCGGCCACCGCTATGTCCTCACCGCAAAGGGAGAGGGGTTGTACGTCGTTCTCATGGCGCTGTGGCAGTGGGGCGAAAGCACATGCTTCAAGCCGGACGAGGCCCGATATGCGATGGTCGACCGCCAGAATGGCGAACCGCTGGCCAGGATCGAGCTGAAGGCCAGAGACGGGCGGGTCCTGGGGCCGCGCGACTTCGTGGCCTCGCGCATGGACGACAAGGCAGCCGCCTGACGCGGTTGCTGACGCCGGTCAGGAGGGGATCAGGCCGCTTCCCTGGAGGAAGAGTTCGCTCGTCCTGTCATACAGATCGCCGGCATCCGTCTTTTCGCCGAGCAGGCCCCTCAGTTCCAGACTGACGACGCCGTGCAGCGTCGCCCAGAGCATCTGGGAGAGTTGCCGGGCTTCGTCCCGCCGATCTTCCGGAAGGCAGGCGGCGACCGCCTCCCGCATGGCGCGGAATGTCGACCAGGCGCGCCGCCGGCTTTCCAGCGGCGCTTCATAGGCCCGGCCGAGGTCGCCGAACATGACATTGTAGAATGCCGGTTCCGCCAGCGCATAGGCGCGATAGGCCTTGCATATCGCCCGCAATCGGGCGACCGGCGCAGGTTCTGCCAGGCATTTTCCGAATTCGCGGCCCAAGCCGTCGAAACTGTGGATATACAGCGCATCCAGCAGCCCCGCCTTGCCCGAAAAGCAGGTATAGATCATCTTCGTCGAGGCGTTGACGACCTCCGCGACGCGCCGGACCGTCAACGCGGCCGGCCCTTCCTCGCTCAAAATGCGCGCGGCGGCGGCGAGGATGGCGGACCGCGTCTCGTCCCGATAGGTGGCGCGGACCTGTTGCAGGTCGACGCCACCTTCCCATCGGGCCGTGCCGGACGGCATGCCGCCTATGCCGTTTCGAGCGCGTTCTGGACCGTTGCGCCCAGGGAGCGGCCCAGCCGGTCGGTGATGATCTGCTCGGCTTCGTTCATGATGCGGTCGACAAGTTCCTTCACGGTCGGCACGTCCCGGATCAATCCGACGACCAGCCCGCAACTCCATGCACCGACATCGACCTCGCCTTCAACCATTACCTTGGGATAGACGCCCGCGACCTGCTCGAAAATATCGTCGATCTTGATCGCGTCGCCCTTTTCCCGTTCGATCTGGCGGATCTTCTCCACGCCGGGATTGTTGAGCACGCGTTCGGTATTGCGCAGCGGCCGCATCACCAGCCGCGTATCGAGTTCCGTCGCCTCGACAAGCGCCCGTTTCACATTTTCATGGACCGGCGCGTCCTGGGTCGCGACGAAACGGGTTCCCATGTTGACGCCGTCGGCGCCCAGCGCCAGCGCCGCCACCAGGCTGCGGCCGTCGGCCATGCCGCCCGACGCGACGAACGGCACGGAAAGCGCCTCCGCCGCCAGCGGCAGCAGGATCATGTTGGGAATGTCGTCTTCGCCCGGATGGCCGCCGCATTCGAAGCCGTCGACGCTGACCGCGTCGCAGCCGATCCGTTCGGCCTTCAGGGCGTGGCGCACGGAGGTGCATTTGTGGATGACCTTGATGCCGGCCTGCTTGAACAGCGGCATATATTCTTCCGGGCTGCGCCCCGCCGTTTCCACGATCCGGATGCCGTTTTCGGCGATGACCTGGATATATTCGGCATAGGGCGGCGCGTTGAAGGTCGGCAGGAAGGTCAGGTTCACGCCGAACGGCTTGTCGGTCAGTTCCCGTGCCTTCGCGATTTCCTGCCCCAGCAGTTCAGGGGTGCGCTGGGTCAGGCCGGTGATCAGGCCCAGGCCGCCCGCATTGGAAACCGCGGCAGCGAGGGAGGCGAAGCCGACATAGTGCATCCCGCCCTGTATGATCGGATGTTCGATCCCGAACAGTTCCGTGATCCGCGTGCGCATTCCTAAGCTCCTTCGTCGTCTGCCCAATCCGGTAACAGTGTTACCAATGAAAACATCGTTGTTCAAGCGCGGACGGCAGGATTTTAAAATTGTCTGAAAACAGCGACTTGTGAGGAATCGATATGTCTGGCGGCGGCGGGGCGGTTCTGGTCGCCGCCCTGCTGCGCATCGCCGATTCGGCCTGCCCAGGGCTTTTCCGCGCCTTGGCAGGAGTGCGGCGGAACATGATTGACATTGCAGAATGTGTAGATACACATAACGCAACGAGTCGGGATGCCGGAGTGGATCGAGTCCGGTTGCGTCGCTTCGTGAAAGGCAGTCAGCGGGAACCCCGTCGCTCCCTGCCGGGCCGTGTCGCCCGGCGGCGGTCGACGGGCCGTGCCGTTCAAGCCTGTGATTTCAAGGCAACCCATCGGTCGAATGGGCCCAGGAGGGGGATTGATGATGAAAATGCTCAAGACGGCGCTTTATCTGGCTGGGGCGGCTATTCTGCCCCATGCCGCCCATGGCCAGGCGGCCCCCGCCGACCAGGGCAATGGCCTGAACAGCGTCAGCGACATCGTCGTGACGGCGCAGAAGCGCGCCCAGAGCCTCAGCACCGTGCCGATGTCGGTGACGGCGCTGACCGGGGAGCAGCTTGCGGCGCGGGGGATCAACGACGTCCAGGATCTGGCGAAGGTCACGCCCGGCCTCAATTTCGTGCAGAGCGGCAGCGGCGTGCCGGTCTATTCGCTGCGCGGCGTGGGCTTCTACGACACGGCGGTGGGTGCGCGCCCGACCGTCAGCGTCTATGTCGACGAGGCGCCCTTGCCCTTTTCCGTGATGACGACCGGCGCCGCCTTCGACCTGGAGCGGGTGGAGGTGCTCAAGGGGCCGCAGGGAACCCTGTTCGGCCAGAACGCCACGGGCGGCGCGATCAACTATATTGCCGCGAAGCCCAGGGATGAGCTGGGCGCGGGCGTGACGGCGAGCTTCGCGCGCTTCAACACGCTGGACGCGCAGGGCTATGTCACCGGCCCGCTTGCGCCGGGCCTCAACGCCCGCCTGGCGGTTCGCGGGGTGCGGGGCGACGGATGGCAGCAAAGCTATACCCGCAACGACAGCCTGGGCCGCCAGCGCATGCTCCAGGGCCGGTTCCTTCTGGACTGGCAGGCGTCCGACCGCCTCAAGCTCTCGCTCAACCTCAACGGTTTCATCGACGATGGGGATATGCAGGCGGGCCAGCTCCTCGCCGTGGTTCCCTTGTTCGGCGCATTTGCCGGCACCATTCCGCTCGTCACCAACTATCCGCGCGCGCCCCAGACGCCGCGCGCCGCCGACTGGAACGCCGATACGCCGTTCCGCAAGGACAACAGCTTCTACCAGGCGGTGCTGCGCGGGGATTACGAACTGACCGACGACATCACGCTGGTCTCGCTCAATTCCTACGCGCATATGAGCATGGACCAGCGGATCGACCTGGACGGAACGTCGCTGACGAACGGCGACCAGAGCATTCGCGGCCGCATCTCGTCCTTTTCGACCGAGGAGCGGCTGACTGGCAATTTCGGGCCAGCGACCGTCATACTGGGCGTCAACTATGCGCATGACAAGACGCGGGAGAATGCGATCTGGGCGACCTACTATTCCACCCAGAACAGCTTTTTCACGCCGCTGACCAACGACGTCGCCGCCGCGCCCTACGGCTATCAGGACTTCAACACCTATGCCGCGTTCGGCAATGTCGACTATGACATCGGCCGCCTGGTCACGCTGCACGCCGGCGCCCGCTATACCAAGGCGGACCTGGACTATGAGGGGTGCGGGCTTCCGGCCAACCAGAATTCGGCGGTCGGGCTGACGCGGCTGTTCAACAATATCCGCGCCGCGGCCGGGCTGGGGCCGATACCCGTCATTCCGATGGACGGTTGCTCGACGCTGGACGCCAATCTCAACTATGCCAGCCATATCGAAGGGACGTTCAACGAGGACAGCCTGTCCTGGCGCTTCGGCGTCGACGTGAAGCCCGCCGACCGGGTGCTGCTCTATTTCAACGTGAGCCGGGGCTACAAGGCGGGCAGCGTGCCCGTCCTTTCGGGCACCAGCGTCGACCAATATGTTCCGGTGAAGCAGGAAAGCGTGGTCGCGCTGGAGGCGGGGTTCAAGGCGTCGCTTTTCGGGCGGCTGGTCGACGTGACCGGCGCGGCCTTCAACTATGACTATTCGGACAAGCAGCTTCAGGGGCGCATCATCACGCTGATGGGGCCGCTGATCGCTCTGGTCAACGTGCCCAAGTCCCGCGTTCGCGGCTTTGAGGGGCAGGTCACGGTCTATCCGACCAACGGCCTGTCGCTGACCGCCGCGGCGACCTACCTGGACTCGAAGGTCACGTCCGACTTCATCAACTACACGATCATCGGCACGCGCAAGAATTTCATCGGCAATGATTTTCCCTATACGCCCAAATGGCAGGTCAATCTGGACGGCGCATACCGCTTTCCGATTTCATCGCGGCTGGATGCCAATCTGGGCGTCAACTACAGCTACCGGACCAAGACCAATGCGGGCTTCGGCAACGAACCGCTGCTCTACATGAAGGATTATGGCGTGCTCGACCTGCGCGCCGGCTTCGGCGGCAGCGACGGCAATTGGCAGGTCAGCGTCTTCGGCCGCAACGTGACCAACAGCTATTACTGGACCAACGTCGCCAAGCTCTATGACGTCGTCCGCAGGCTGGCGGGGCAGCCCGCGACCTACGGCATCCAGATGAACTGGCGCTTCTAGGCCATGCGGAGCGGAACAGGCGTGCAGGCTTGCAAGGCCGCTCCGACCAAGGCGGGGGACGGGCGCGCCCGTTTCCCCGCCGCCATTTCCGGCACGCGGTCGGCGACCGCGTGCCGTCCGTTTTCAGCCAAGGGTCTTCGAGGGTTCGATGCAGGATAAATCCGTTCTCGTAACCGGCGCCGCGGGGGGCGTCGGAAAAGCCATTGCCAGGCGCTTCGCGGAGCAGGGCGCGTCCGTCCTCGTCACCGACATCGATGCGCGCGCCGCCGGCCAGGTCGCCGAGGCGATTGGCGGACAGGGCAGGGCGCGGGCGGCCACGCTGGACGTCGGCGACGCCGCCTCGATCGAATTCGCCGTCGCCTCCATCGTCGGATGGACCGGGCGGTTGGACGTGGTCGTGCATGCGGCGGGCATGTGGGCGGGCGGCACCGTGCTCGACATCGACGAAGCGCGGTGGACGCGGGTGCTGGAAGTGAACACGACCAGCGCCTATCTGATCGCCCGGCATTGCGTGCCCCACCTTCGGCAGACCAGGGGATCGATCATCAACATCGCCTCCGTCGCGGGGCTGAAGGGCACGCCGGGCGCGGTCGCCTACAACAGTTCCAAGAGCGCGGTCGTCGGAATGACGAAGTGCATGGCGCTCGATTTCGCGGCATCGGGAGTCCGGGTGAACTGCATCTGCCCGGGCGTGATCGACACGCCGATGGTGGATGCGGTGCTGGCGCATCATGGCGAGGCGTTCACGCGGGAGGATCTCGCCCGGCGTCATCCGCTCGGTCGGCTGGGCACGCCGGAGGACATTGCCGGCGCGGCCAGTTTCCTGGCGTCCGACGACGCGTCCTGGATCACCGGAACCGCCCTTGTCGTGGACGGCGGCTCCATGGCCGGGGTCTGATCGCATGAGCGCAGCACCCCCCGCCATGGATGGACGGAGCGACGGGTCGATGACGATCCGGGGCGCGATCCTGGAAACGTCGGACGCGCCGCGGCCCTATGCCGACAGCCGGCCGATCCGGATCGGCACGCTGGACCTGACGCCGCCCGGCCCCGGCGAGATATTGGTCAAGGTCGAGGCGGCGAGCCTCTGCCATTCGGACCTGTCCGTCATCAACGGAAACCGCAGGCGCCCGCTGCCCATGCTGCTGGGACATGAATCCAGCGGGCGCGTCGTCGCCCTGGGGCCGGATGTCGACGACCTCGCCCTGGGACAGCGCGTCGTCCTCACCTTCATGCCCCGCTGCGGCGCCTGCGACGCATGCCGGACCGAAGGGCGCATTCCCTGCACCCGCGGCACCGCCGCCAACGGGGCGGGGACGCTGCTCGACGGCGACGTGCACCTCAGCGAATGCGGCCACCCCGTCCTCCACCATCTGGGGGTCTCCGCCTTCGCGGATCACCTGGTCGCGCATCGCAGTTCCGCCGTCTCGGTGGGCGACGACGTTCCGCCGGATGTGGCGGCGCTGCTGGGCTGCGCCGTGCTCACCGGCGGCGGCGCGCTCCTCAACGAGGCGCGGCCGACCGAGGCGGACGTGGTGGCGATCATCGGCCTGGGCGGCGTCGGCATGGCCGCGCTCATCACCGCGAAGGCGCTGCGTCCGCGCCGGATCGTCGCGATCGACGCGCTTCCGGACAAGCTCGCCCTAGCCCGTTCGCTGGGCGCCGACGAGGCGCTGTCGCCGCAGGACGCCGTCGACCGGGGGATCAGGGCCGACATCGTCATGGAATGCGCCGGCCATCCCCAGGCGTTCGAAACCGCCTTCGCCATCACCGCGCCCGGCGGCACGACCGTGACGGTCGGCCTGCCCGCGCCCGGCGCCATGGCGCAGATATCGCCCTTGCAGGTGACCGCCGAGGCGCGCCGCATCGTCGGCAGCTATCTTGGTTCGTCGGTTCCCCGGCGCGACATTCCGTTCCTGGAAAGGCTGTGGCGCGAAGGCCGGCTGCCGGTCGAGCGGCTGATTTCGCGCCGCATCGGGCTGGAGGACATCAACGCCGCCTTCGACGCCCTGGCATCGGGCGACCAGCTTCGCCAGGTCATCATGTTCGATGCCTAGTTCACGGCCCGGTTCACGCGCCGCCACGCATATGCCGCAGGTTCGCGGCCAGAGAGGAAAGACCATGTCCGCCAACCCCATCGACCATGCAGATGCGTTCGACACCTATCTTCCGATCGACATCGACGATGCCGAACTGGAGCGTATATTGGAGAAGGCGGAACTGCCCGCCCTGCTGGCCGCGCTGGCGAAGCTGACGGGCGACACGTCGCTGGTTCCCCCATCGCTCAAGCCGCCGCATACGCGCAAATCCTTCATCCCGATGCCGCAGGGCGGCCTTGACGAAGCGCAGCAGAAGGAAGCGAGGCGGCTCGCCTTCGACGCGATCAGGCGGTACCGCGACGGCGAGATCCAGACGCCCGGCCACACCGACGATGCGGAGCTGCGGGCGATCGTCAGCTTCCTCATCACCCGCGATTTCGACGATTACCGGGATCTTCTGATCCATGAGGTGGCCGACCATGACGTGGGCGCGCCCCAGTGGACCCTGTCCGAACTCGATCCCGACCGGCCGTTCAAGGTGCTGATCATCGGCGCGGGCATCACCGGCGTCGTCGCCGCCTATCGCCTCAAGCAGGCCGGGGTGGAGCATGTCGTGCTGGAAAAGAATCCAGAGATCGGCGGGACATGGTGGGAAAACACCTATCCGGGCTGCCGTCTCGACACGTCGAACTATGCCTATAGCTTCAGCTTCGCGCAGAAGACCGACTGGCCGCAGAAATTCTCGCGCCAGTCGGAGATCCAGGACTATGTCCTGAAAGTGGCGCATGACTATGGCGTGCGCGACCGCATCGTCTTCAATACCCTCGTCCGATCGGTGATCTATGACGAGGAAGCGGGCGAGTGGGAGGTGACGGCCGTCACCGACGGGGAGGTCAGGGTCCACCGCGCCAATGTCGTCATCAGCGGCACCGGCCAGCTCAACTCGCCCAAGCTGCCCAATATCGAGGGCATGGACAGCTTCGCGGGCGCGAGCATGCATTCCGCCCGTTGGAACCATGACGTAAGCCTGAAGGGCAAGCGGGTGGCGATCATCGGGACCGGCGCCAGCGCCTATCAGATCGCGCCGGCGATCGCCGACGAGGTCGGCAAGCTGGAGGTGTTCCAGCGCAGCGCGCCCTGGCTGTTGCCCACGGCCGACTATCTGGACGACATCAGCCCGGAACTGATGTGGCTGTTCCGGCACATTCCGGGCTATGCGCGCTGGTATCGCTTCTGGCAGTTCTGGCTGGCGACGGAAGGCCGGATGCCCACCGTCACCGCCGATGAAGGCTGGAGCGAAGAGGGTTCCATCGGCGCCATCAACCATGCCTTCCGCCAGGAACTGGAAGCCGAATTCCGCCGCCAGCTCGCCGACAGGCCGGACCTGATCGACAAGGTCATTCCCACCTATCCGGCGGGGGCCAAGCGCCTGTTGCGCGACAATGGCCAATGGTCGGCCACGCTGCGCAAGCCGCATGTCGACCTGGTGACCGAAGGAATAGAGCGGATCGTGCCCGAAGGCGTCGTCACGGCGGACGGCGTGCTGCATGAGGTGGACGTCATCGCCTATGCCACCGGCTTCCGCGCGGACGAGTTCCTGGCCGACATGGAGGTGCGCGGGCGCGACGGCGTGGAGGTGCACGAATATTGGGACGGCGATCCGCGGGCCTATGCCACCATGACGGTGCCGGGCTTCCCCAATTTCTTCATCTGCGGCGGTCCCAATTCGGCCGTGGCGGCGAACGGCAGCGCGATCTTCATCGTCGAATGCAGCATCGAATATATATTGGAGTGCATCCGCACCCTGGTCGTGAAGCGGCTGAAGGACATGGAACCCACCGACGCCGCGACCGATGCCTTCGTGGGGAAGATCGACCGGGCAAACCGGGCGCGGGCATGGGGCGCGGAAGGCGTCACGAGCTGGTACAGGAACAAGACCGGCCGCGTTTCCGCCGTCTGGCCGTTCGAACTGCTGGAGTTCTGGAACATGACGCGCGGGCCGGCCGAGGGCGATTATCGCTTCACCCCCTTGGGCGAGCTGACGACGCAGGCGGCGGAATGAGCCGTCTGACGGGGAAGACCGCGCTGATCACGGGCGCCGCCCGTGGCCTGGGCGCGGCCTATGTCCGCCGCTTCGTCGCCGAGGGCGCCAGGGTTCTGGTCACCGACGTGATCGACGAGGAGGGCCGGCTGCTGGCCGAGGAGATGGGCGCCGATGCCGCCGACTATCTCCGCCTGGACGTGTCCTGCGGCGAAAGCTGGGGGGCGGCGGCGGACCGATGCGTCGAACGGTTCGGCAGGATCGACATATTGGTGAACAATGCGGGCGTGGGCGGGGGCGGCGCGCTGGAAACCACGTCCGACGACCAATGGGAAAGGCAGATCGCCGTCAATCTGGGCGGCGTCTTCTACGGCATGCGCGCCTGCATTCCGCGCATGGCGGCGGCCGGCGGCGGATCGGTGATCAACATCTCCTCGATCAACGGCGTCAGGGGCAATCGCGAACGTTACGGCTATGTCGCCTCCAAATTCGGGGTCATCGGCCTCACCAAGGCGGCCGCCCTCGACTTCGCGGCGGCGGGCGTCCGGGTGAACGCGGTGCTGCCTGGCATGATCAGCACGCCCATGACCGCGGGATTGAAGGTCGACACGTCGCTTATCCCGCTGGGACGGCCGGGGGGCATGGACGAAGTGGCCCAGGTCGTCGCGTTCCTCGCTTCGGATGAAGCATCCTATGTCACCGGCGCCGAATTCCTGGTCGATGGCGGCGTCGTGCAGAAAGTGGTTGGACAATGACAGAGGCAATCGAACTTCGCGTCCCCCTGGAACCGGGGGCGCAGGGCGTCGTCGATCAATATCGCGCGGCGGCCCTGCCTCCGCTCGAACAGGGCACGGCGCAACAGGCGCGGGAAGGCTATCGCGCCACGTCGCTGCGCGCAGGCTTCGAACCGGAACGCGATGTCCGCGCCAGGGATCTGACGATCGGTGCGGGCGGCAATCCGCTGCGGACGCGGATATACGAGCCGGAGGCGGCGATCGGGCCGCGCCCGCTGATCGTCTACCTGCATGGCGGCGGCTGGGTCATGGGGGATCTGGACACCCATGATTCCACCTGCCGGCTGCTGGCCAGGCAGGCGGGCGCGATCCTGGTCGCGGTCGATTACCGGCTGGCGCCCGAACATCCCTTTCCCGCGGCGGTGGAGGACGCCGTCGCCGCGCTGCGCCATGTGCCTGAGGCGGTGGCCGGGCTGGGCATCGAAACGGCGGGGCTGGCCGTTGCGGGCGACAGCGCGGGCGCGACGCTGGCATTGGTCGCGGCGCTCGCGCTGAGGGACGAAGCGACGCCATCCGCGCTGGCCCTCTTCTACCCCGCCGGCGACATGGGCCGCAGAACCGCGTCGATGGACGAATTCAGCAGCGGCTATCCGCTCACATCCTCGACGCTTCGCTGGTTCCGCGACCTTTATCTGGACGATGTGGCGCTGGCGGGCGACTGGCGCGCATCGCCGGCGCGCCATCCGGATTTCGGCGCCCTGCCGCCCACGCTCATCCTGTCGGTCGGCCACGATCCGTTGCGCGACGACACCATCGCGCTGGCCGGGCGGCTGAAGCGCGAGGTGCGGGGCAGCGAGCATCGACACCTGCCTGACCAGATGCACGGCTTCCTGACGCTTGGCGGGGTCATCGCTCCGGCGCGGGGCGAACTGGACCATGCGGCGCGCTTCCTTCGCCAGGCTATGGGCCTTGGCCCCGTGCTGGAGCGGGAGGGAGAAAGCGCATGACGGCCGCGACCATGCAGCAGCAGGCTCTGACGGAGGCGGCCGACATGGTTTCGTCCGTCCCCACGGGACTTTTCATCGACGGCGCCTGGCGCGCGGCGGCCGACGGGCAGCAATTTAGCGTCCACGATCCGGCGACCGGGGATGTCGTCGCCCGGCTGGCGAATGCGACGCCGTCGGACGCCATGGATGCGCTCGACGCCGCCGACCGCGCCTTCCCGTCATGGTCGCGCACGCCGCCGCGCGAGCGCGCCGAGTTGCTGCGCCGGACGTTCGACCTCGTCATGCGCGACAGGGAACGGATCGCCCGCATCATCACGCTCGAAATGGGAAAGCCGCTGCGGGAATCCCATGCCGAGGTGAGCTATGGCGCGGAATTCCTCCGCTGGTTCGGCGAGGAGGCGGTTCGCATATCCGGACGCTTCGGCTCGTCGCCGGAGGGCACCGGGGACATGATCGTCTCGCGCCATGCGCTTGGCCCGGCGCTGCTCATCACGCCCTGGAACTTTCCCCTCGCCATGGCGACGCGCAAAGTCGCGCCCGCGCTGGCCGCCGGATGCACCGTCGTGATCAAGCCCGCCGCGCTGACGCCGCTCACCACCCTGTATCTCGTGAAATTGCTTGAAGAGGCGGGCCTGCCGGCGGGCGTCGTCAACGTCATTCCCACGACGAATTCGGGCGGCGCCACCGGACCGATCATCGCGGACAGCCGCTTGCGCAAGATCAGCTTCACCGGGTCGACGCAAGTGGGGCGGGTGCTGCTGGAGAAGGCCTCCGCCAACATCCTGCGATCCTCCATGGAACTGGGCGGAAACGCGCCCTTCCTGGTCTTCGACGATGCCGATCTCTCCCGCGCCGTGGAAGGCGCGCTCGTCGCGAAGTTCAGGAATATCGGCCAGGCCTGCACGGCGGCCAACAGGTTCATCGTTCATGCAAGCGTGGCCCAGGAATTCAGCCGGCGGGTGGCGGAGAAGGTGGCGCAGTTCAAGCTCGGCTCAGGCTTCGATCCGGACGTCGCGATCGGCCCTCTGATCGACGAGGCGGCGGTCGCGGGGGTGGACGAGCTGGTCCAAGATGCCTTGTCCCGCGGCGCGACCCTCGTCACGGGCGGCAAGCGGCGGGGCGGCGCGGGCACCTTCTTCGAACCCACGGTGCTCACCGATGTCGCAAGGGACAGCCGAATCCTGCGGGAGGAGATTTTCGGCCCCGTCCTGCCGATCGTCACTTTCGACACGGACGACGAAGCCATCGCCATTGCGAACGACACCGAATATGGCCTGGTCGGCTATGCCTTCACCGCCAGCATCGAGCGGGGGCAGCGGCTGATCAATGAACTCCAGACCGGCATGATGGGATGGAATGTCGGCGTCCTTTCCAATGCCGCCGCACCCTTTGGCGGGGTGAAGATGTCGGGCCTGGGGCGCGAGGGCGGCGCTGAAGGGATCGATGAATATCTGACCACCAAATATACGCTGCTGCCGTCCGTTTCCCGCCAGTAAAGCATTTTCCAGGCAGGCGCGGCCGCCTGCGAAAGGGATCGGCAGGGATGCGGGGATGCCATTGCCGGACGTTCTGCCCATCTCGTCCGGCAAAGGGAGCGTGCCGCGCCTGATGGACGCGGCACGCTCCCGAATTGGGCCGCTGGCAGGAACCCGGGTTCGCCGTCTGAACTGGGCGCCTGCCTGCGCAGGAAGGGATAAAAGGTAGAGCAGTCGGATCCGAATCTGCTTTAGAATTTCGCGTCGAAGCTGATCCCGTAGGTGCGCGGGTCGGCGAGATGGGTGTAATCGAACCCGTTGCCGGACAGGTCCAGCGAATAACGCGCATAATATTTGTTGAAGATATTTTTGCCCCACAGGCTGACGCCGTAGCGATCGTCGGCAAATCGATAGCTGAGCTGGCTGTTGACCAGCGCATATCCCTTCTGCGCGGTGCGTTCCGTATTGAACAGGTCGAAATATTGCTTGGACGTGAAACTGCCGTTCACGCCCCAGCTCAGCTTTCCGCCGCCGGTCTCCACTATATCCCAATCGAAACCCGCCGATGCGCTGAGCTTCGGCGCGTTGGGCAACTGGTTCCCCCGCAGGGACGTGCCGTTGAGCGATCCTTCCTTGATCTTCGTGTCCAATATGCCGACCCCGACATTGATCCGAAGCGCCTGGACCGGGCGCACCGTCAGTTCGAATTCCGCGCCCAGGATGCGGGACTTGGGAATATTGATGAGCGTCTGGATATGGGTGACCGAATTGACGCTGATCGCCTGCTGGTCGCGATAATCATAATAGAATGCCGCCCCGTTGAAGGTCACGGCGCGGTCCAGGAACTGACTCTTGAAACCCAGTTCATAGGCGTTGACGGTTTCCGGTTCCGCCACGTTCAATTCGGCCGGGGAAAAATAGGCCTGCGCGTTGAAGGCGTTGGCGCGATAGCCGCGGCTGAAGCTGGCATAGATCAGGTCGTTGTCGGCGGTCTTGAAATCGACGCCGACCTTGCCGGTGACCGTGCCTTTCTTGAAACGGGCGCTGGTCGACGCATCGAAATCGAACGGATCGTCGCCTGGGATGGTGTTGACGATGGGAACGCCGTCCGGCCCCTCTATCTGCGCGCGGTAGCCGACGACCTTGCCCCGATCCTGCGTATAGCGGATGCCGCCGCGCAGGATGAGGCGGTCCGACAGCTTGTAATTCATGTCGGTATAGACGGCGGCGCTTTTCCTGACCTGCTTATAATTGTTGCGGTAGATGCAGGAGACCGCGAAGCCGCTGTCGACGCAATCTTCCCAGGTGAGCGCGCCGTCGCCGTTCACGTCGATGTCGCTGTAGAATCCCGCCGACGTCTCGTTCCACAATTTCTCGATATTATAATAGGCGCCGAAGATGAAGTTGAACGGTCCGTCGAAGTCCGAAGACAGGCGAAGATCCTGCGAAAACTGCTTGCCCCGTCCTTTCAGGTCGGCCTCCAGCACCCGCAGCGGCGTGCCGTCCGCCTCGTCGATGACGCGCAGGCGCCCATAGTCGTAGGACGTCACCGACGTGACGGTCAGCGCGTCCGCGACATGCCAGTTTCCGGTCAGGGACGCGCCATAGGTGCGGTGGCGATGGCGGCCGATATTGTCCGCCTCCATCTCCCGCTGTCCAAGGCCGGTCCTGAAATAGCTGGACGCGCCGAACATCTCATAGACCCCGTTCCCTATGCCCAGAGACCCGACCGGCTCGCCCAGGACGCCATATTCGATCGGATTTTGCAGGCTGGTCGTCAGCCGCAGGATGAAGTCCAGCTTGTCGTTCGGTTCGAACAGCAGGGACGCCCGGATGCCATATTGGCGCACGGCGCTGCCGTCGGGCTTGCCCGGCATCAGATTCTTGAACCAGCCGTCGGCGCGGGAGAATGTGAAGGCGATGCGCGCCGCCAGCGTGTCGCCCAGGCCCGCCTGCACCGCTCCGTCGGCGTCGTATCGGTTGTAATTGCCATAGCCCAGTTTCAGATAGGCTTCGGAATCATGCCCCGGCCTCTTGCTGATGAAGTTGATGGCGCCGCCGGTCGTATTCTTTCCATATAGGGTTCCCTGCGGTCCCCGCAGCACTTCGACCCGTTCCAGGTCGAACATGCCCAGTCCCAGCAGGGGAAAGCTGCCCTTGTAGACTTCGTCGAAATAGGTCGCGACCGGACCCTGCTGGTTGAAGCTGAAGTCCGACATCGAAACGCCGCGCAGCGAGAAGATCGGCAGCCCGTCCCCGGCGACGGTCGACGCCTGAAGATTGGGAACCGACCCGGCGAGATCGCTGACCTGCTGAAGCCGCTGCTGCGACAGCGCCGCGCTGCCCAGCGCCGTCACCGACACGGGCACGTCCTGCAACCTTTCGGACCGGCGGAGCGCGGTCACGACGATGTCGCTGGTGCTGACCGATCCCGACGCGCTTCTTTCCGCCGCGGCCTGATCCGGACCGCTATCCTGCGCCAGGGCGGGTTGCGCAAATGCGAAGGCGCAGACGCCACATAATAGCTGATACCCCAATCCGTTCATTTTCTCTCTCCTTGATTGGCCATCGAGGAGTTTGCCTCCTTCTTGGCAGCGCTTTTGATGGATCGAAACCGTCATTGCCTCCCTAGGGCGCCTGGTTGGACAGGATCAGGGAGGCCGCCGACCAGAAAAGCCCGCCGACCCCCTGGACGAAGCTGAGTTTCATGTCGGGCACCTGCACCACGGCTTCGCCGCGCAACTGGCGCACGGCTTCCTGGATGGCGTACATCCCGTACATGCCGGAATGGGTGTAGGACATGCCGCCGCCATTTGTGTTGATCGGCAGGCGGCCGCCCGGCCGCGTATGCCCTTCGGCATGGAAGGCGCCGGATTCGCCGAAACCGACGAAGCCCGTATCCTCCAGCATGTAGAGCGGCAGGTGCGCGAAGGCGTCGTAGAACATGGCATGGTCGATGTCGGCATGGGTGACGCCGGCCGTTTCGAACGCCTCCGCGCTGGCCCGGCGGAAGGAACCGAAGGAAGTGAGGTCGTCCATCTGCGACACCAGCACGCTCTCGCAGGATTCCCCCGACCCCATCAGATAGACGGCGCGCTTCGCGCTCGGCAGGTCGCGCGCCCGCTCCGCGCTGACGAGGACGAGCGCGCCGCCGCCATCGGTGACGACGCAGCACATGTCGCGGGTGAAGGGATAGGCGACGCGCGGCCCCGCAAGGACATCCTCGACCGTCACCGGCGTCCGGCGCTGGGCGCGTTCGTTGGGGATCGCCCATTCGCGCTGCGCCACCACCACTTCGGCCAGGTCGCGCTGCCCCATGCCCCGCGCCTCCAGGAAGGCCAGCGCGGGCAGGGTGAACAGGGAATAGGGGGCGATGGCGCCAAAGGGCTGCTCGAACTGACCGTCCGGCCCCCTGGGGTTCATCGAATAGTTGGGCATGCCCACCCAAGACCGGCCGGATTCGCCATGGGTGATCAGCACGACGCTGGCCTGACCCGTGGCGATGGCGGCGGCGGCGTGGCGGACATGCGCCATGAAGCTGCATCCGCCGATGGTCGTGCCGTCCATCCAGCGCGGGCGGATGCCCAGCATGGCGGCGACTTCGATGACCTGCGTCTCCGCCGTGGCGATGCCGTCCACGTCGGCGGGCGTCAGTCCGGCATCCTTCAGCGCCCGCCGGGCGGCTTCGGCGTGCAACTGGATCATCGACATATCGGGAACGACGCCGACGCGTTCCGTCTCCGACGCGCCGACGATGGCGATATTGCCGCCATTGGGGGAAGATAGGGGCATGCTCATATCCTGACGGGCTTGAAGACGGGCAGGAACTGGTCGCCGCGCGGTTCGAACGCGACCTGCAATTCCATCCCCAGCGGCAGATTGTCCGGCTCCGGTTCGACCCCGACGATGTTGGTGCAGAGGCGCGGGCCTTCCTCCAGCGTCACCAGCGCGATGATCTGCGGATCCTTGCTCTCGAATTCCGGCGAAGGGCGGTAGTTGATGATGTAGGAGGCCAGCCGCGCCCGCCCCGACACCGGCTTCCATTCGACCTCGTCCGAATTGCATTTCGGGCAGAAGGGACGCGGATAGAAATAGAAGCTCCCGCAACGGACGCAGCGCTGGATGCGCAACTCCCCCTCGGCCGCGCCCTGCCAGAAGGGCGCGGTTTCCGGGGTAGGTTCGGGGATAGGCCCGATCGACATCATGAATCTCCGTCAGTCATGGCCCGGTTCACATCTGCGAATCGAAATAGATGCTGGGCGCCAGCCCGTCCGCGAGCGGGCGGAACTCCTTTTCTACCGTGGCGGCGAAGGTCGCTGCATCCAGATCGGCCATGCCGTTCAGGGTCTTGATCATCTCCGGCACATTGTAGAGCATCAGCTCGCCCCCCGCCGCGCCGATGGTCCGCCCGGACATCCAGCCCGATTGCTTCGAACCCAGGAACACCGCGATGGGCGCGACGCGGTCGGGCGTATAGGGGTCGTCCGCCCGCGCCGGGCCGTCGACATTCTTGTCTTCGGGCGCGGTTTCGGTGAGCCGCGTCGTCGCGCCCGGTGCGATGGCGTTGACTGTGACGCCGTAGCGGGCAAGGCCGTTCGCCAGCGACATGGTCAGGCCGACGACGCCCATCTTGGCGGCGGCATAATTGGGCTGGCCGGGCGACCCGTGCAGCCCCGAAGCGGAGGTGAAGTTGACGATCCGGAAGTCGCCCTGCGGATTGCGCAGCGAACGCCAATAGGCTGCGGCGGGCTTGATGGTCGAATAATGCCCCTTCAGGTGGACGCGGATGACCGCATCCCAATCCTTCTCGTCCAGGTTGAAGATCATCCGGTCGCGCAATATGCCCGCCACATTGACGACGATGTCCAGCCCGCCGAACTTCTCTATGGCCAGGCCGACGAGCCGTTCGCCGGTCGCGACGTCGGCGATGTCGCCGCCGTCGGCAATGGCCTGCCCCCCGGCGGCGACGATGTCGCTGGCGACGGCGGCGGCCGGCCCCAGGTCGCTGCCTTCGCCTGTCGTGTCGCCGCCCAGATCGTTGATGACGACCTTCGCGCCCTCCGCCGCGTAGCGCCGCGCTATCGCCGCCCCGATGCCGCGCCCGGCCCCGGTGATGATGGCGACCCGTCCTTCCAATGCACCCATGACATATCCTCGACTTGTTGCTTGTGGTTCCGTTGTTCCGTGCCCTCAGGCCGCCGCCCGCCTGGGGGGCGCGTAGAGAAGCTGGATGTCGGTGAAGCCGTGCAGGCCCCATGGTCCGTTCTCGACGCCGATGCCGCTCGACTTCAGCCCGCCGAAGGGAAGATGGGGCTGCAGGCCCATGGCATGGCCGTTGACCTGCACTTGTCCGGCTTCGATCCCCAGCCCGATATCGGCGGCGCGGATCGGGTCGGACGACCAGACCGACGCGGTCAGGCCGAACGGACCCGCATTGGCGCGGGCAATCGCATCGTCGACATCGCTGTAGGACAGGATCGGCAGTGCCGGGCCGAACTGCTCCTCGCTCACGATCCGCGCTCTTTCGTCCAGATCGGCGAGGATGGTGGGCTGGAAGAAGAAGCCGGGCCGGTCCATCGGCGCGCCGCCCGCCGCCACCCGCGCTCCCATGCCGATGGCTTCGGCGACCAGTTCCTTCACCCGCTCGAACTGCGGCCGGTTGCAGAGCGGCCCCAGCAGCGCGCCTTCCTCGTTCCAGGCGCCAACCGCCACGGAACGGGCGCGCTCCGCCAGCGCCTCGACCAGTTCGTCATGGCGGCTTTCATGGACATAGATGCGCTTGATGGCGACGCAGACCTGCCCATTATTGGCGAAGGCGCCCCAGAACAGCTCGTCCGCGATGGCGGATATATCGACATCGTCTAATATCACCGCCGGATCGTTGCCGCCCAGTTCCAGCGTCACGCGCTTCAGGTCGTTGGCCCCCGACGCCATCACCTTCCGGCCGGTCGCGGTAGACCCGGTGAAGGTCAGCTTGCGCGGCGTGGCATGGGCTGTCATCGCCGCGCCCAGCGGGTCCGGGCCGGAAATGACGTTCAGCACGCCGGGCGGCAGGACCGATTGCAGCGCCTGCCCCACCGCCAGCGTGGAAAGCGGCGTATAGGGCGACGGCTTCAGCACCAGCGTGTTCCCGGCGCGCAGCGCGGGCGCGATCTTCCAGAAGGCGAGGGCGATGGGATAATTCCACGGGGTGATGCCCGCCACCACGCCCAGCGGCCTGCGGACGATTTCCGCATAGGCCGCCGCATCGTCCTGCACGACCTCCCGCGGCAGTTCGAGATCGGCATAATAGCGGAGCCATTCCGCCGACGCCTCGAACTCTATGCCCGTGTCCGCCAGCGGCTTGCCCTGTTCCTGGGCCAGTATCGGCCCCAGATCGGCGGCAATCTCCATCACCAGCCCGGCGGCCTCCTTCAGCGCCCTGCGGCGCAACCCCTCGTCGCGGCTCCACGAAACGAAGGCGTCCTGCGCGGTCGCCATCGCCTCCTCCAACTGTTCGGGGCTGGCGGCAGGGGCCTCGGCAAAGGCTTCGCCCGTTGATGGATCGATCACCGGGAAGGTGGCCCCTGTCACGACGGATCGACCGTTGATGGTCATTGCGATGGCGTTCACGGCTGTTTTTTTCCTTATGCTTGCGATCCGGGGCTCAACGATAGGCGTGCGGCAATATCTGCGGCATGGGTCCGCCGACCGCGACGGCGCGGCGTTCGATCAACTGGTCGATGGTCGCGGGATCGATCCCCGCATCCTCCAATATCCGGACGCTGTGCTCGCCGATCCCCGGCGGCTTCAGCACGCCGCGCCATTCGGTCCTGCTGAAGGATGCGATGCGCCCCGGCGTGGCGATGAAGCCGCCATTGTCGGAAGGATAGACATGGGCGAACCCAGCCTCGCACAGCCGGGGATCGCGCAGCACCTCCGTCACCTTCCTGACGGATGCGGACGGCACGCCCGCCCGGTTCAGACGGCGCGTCGCCTCCTCGCGGCTGAGATCGATGATGGCGGCCCCGATGGCGGCAATGGCTCCGTCCTTGTCCGCCAGCTTTTCCTCAGGAATTTCCAGGGCGCTGGCGATCTTCGCCGGGGCGTCGGGCGCGGCGATCCGGACCCAGCCGTCCGCCGCCCGATACATGCGGTCGAACGCGCCGTCCCCCTGGAAGTCCACGCCGCCGACGATGGCGGGCGGGCGCCCCTCGAACCGGATGATCTCCGCCGACTGGAGGTAGGTTGCGGTGCCCAGCAACGTGTCCCAGGTCCGCTGGCCTTCCCCGGTGCGCAGCCGGTGGAACAGGGCAAGCGCGATGGTGAGCGAGGACATGGAGGCCGTGCTGATGTCGCAGACGGATATGGTGTTGACGATGGGTTCGCCGTCGCCGCCCTCGGCCGCCATCATCCCGGCCATGCCCTGCAGCACCATGTCCACGCCGCCGCGCCCGCCCAGCGGGCCGGTCTGGCCGAAGGCGGAAAGGGACATGGTGACGATGCCCGGATTGATGGCCTTCAACGAGTCATAGTCGATGCCCAGGCTTTTCGTCACGCCGGGCCGCAGCCCGTCGATGAAGACGTCCGCGCCCTCGATGATCTTGTGGAAGGCCCGGATGCTGTCGGGATGCTTCAGGTCGATGGCGATGCTGCGCATGCCCCGGTTCGCGCCATAGGCGGGCTTGCGGAAGGGGTCGCCCTCTCGCGGTTCCACCTTGATGACGTCCGCGCCCAGCGCCGAGAGCAGGCATCCGGCATAGGGGCTGGCGAGGAACGGCCCGCTGTTGACGACCCTGATGCCCGACAACGGGCCGGAACGCACGAGCGGACGCGCATCGGCGGCCGGGCGGGGCTGCGCGGGCCATGGCGCGACCTTGCCGCTATGCTCGCCAAGGGCAGGGGCGGGGCCGCGAACGGCGCCCGGCGTCGCGGTCAGGTTGATCGGGACGCCCGGCATGACGACAGGACCACGGTCGGGATCGTCGACCTCCACCCGCATGCCCATGGCGGCGACCTGCGGATGGTCCAGCCACCCCTCGCGCCCGTCTATCGGTCCGGAGGGGATGCCGACGGCGTCGAGGCGGTCCAGCCAATATTGGCGGGGCTGCTTCAGCACCGCTTCCTCGACCGCTTTCTGGACCCAGCCGATATTCTCCGGCGCGACCATGTTCGCCAGGCTGCCGCCCAGCCGCTCATCTTCGACAATCGAGCCAAGCCCGATCACCTCCATGAACATCGCCTCGAACCGGGGGCCGAGCGCGCCGCTGGTGAACCATTTGCCGTCGCCCGCGATCATGCGGGAATAGGTCGGATGGCGCCCCGCGCCCCCCACCGCCGTGCTGGGGTCCGGCGCGTTGGGATCGACCACCAGCGATATCATGGTAAGCTGCTGAAGCGCGTTGATGCCGGACACGGTGACGCGCTGCCCGAAGCCCGAACCCTCGCGCTCGATCAAGGCCGCCACCGCGCAGACCGACGCCCAGAGGCCATGCGCATAGAGCAAAGTCTGGTAGACGGACTCGACCGGCTCCCCCGATACGGAGGACTGGCGGGCGAACTGGCCGCCATAGGCCCCCAGCAGCGCGGCGGATTCGACCCCGCCCGCCCAGGGGACATGGCCGGGCAGATAGACGGGCATCTCCAGCAGGATCAGCCGGGGATGGCTGGCCAGCAGTTCGTCGCCGTCCAGCCCGAAGGCCGCCAGTTCCTCGCCGCCCCTGCTGATCAGCATGTCGGCCCCGCCGATCCGGTTCCGCAGCCATGCGCGCCCCTCGGCCGATCCGGGATCGACCACCACGCTGCGCTTGCCGCGATTCCACATCGGAAAGCCGGGACGGCCGCGTTCCGGGTCGCCGTCCGGCGTCTCGACCTTCACCACGTCGGCGCCGAAGTCGGCGCAGAACATGCCGACTATGGGGCCGGCGACGCCGGTCGCCAGTTCGATCACCCGAATATCGCCAAGAGCATCCATTGGTCGTCAAAGCTCCCGAAAAATTATCGTTCTTGCGGCCATGGTCAGGCGCGGGACGGAACCGCCACGATGGCGCGCCCCGGCGAAGTGCCCTTGCCGTCCTGATTTTCCACGTCGATCTGAAGGTGGATGAGGGCCGCGCCGTCATCCGCGACGGACTTTTCCACGACCACCGCCCTGGTCGACAATATGTCGTTCTTCTGGTTGATGGCGCGGAACTGCATGGCCAGTTCCCTGATCTCGCTCTCGTCGCCCGCCCAGTCGCGCAGGGCGTTCAGCATATAGGCCCAGCGCAGATTGCCCATGCCGAACGCGCCCGGCTGTCCCGCCGCCTGTCCCGCCTCATCGTCCATATGGACATAGACGAACTCCTCGTTCACCGCGGCGAAGCGGCTCCATTCCATCATGGTCGTCTTGCGGGTGAAGGCCGGAATCTGGTCGCCCACGGCGATGTCTTCGAAGAAAATGGACAAGGCGAAGCTCCTAATAATGAATGAGGGTCATGACGCGGGACTTCACCCATTCGCCGCGCTGGTTCGTCCATTCGGTCTCGTTATAGGTGTAGAGCGTCAGGCCGTTGCGGCCCTCCCGCTCCTCCCAATGGGTCAGGCGGGAACGGCTGGAGATGACGTCGCCCGGCCGCATGCGCGCCCCGAACCTGTCGACCTGGCCGCCGTTCAATATATTGTCGCCCTTCTTCGTTTCCTGGCCGGGGATCGCGCCCTGAAGCCGCAATTCCTCCTCGGTCAGTTCGCGGGGCAACTGCCAGGCGAAGGGGTTGAAATCCTCCGGCGCGACGATGCCGCCCCAGCGGGTCGTCCGGGCATATTCCTCGTCCCAGAAGAGACGCGGCGGCATCTGCCCCCAATAGGTCGCTATCGCCCAGCGCCGTATGTCGGTGGCCGTGATCGGAAAGCTGGTCTCGAACGAATGCCAGACGCCTTTCGACGCCTCCATCTGCGGCGTGACGAGGGTGGTCGCCTCTTCCATGGTCGGTCCTCCCATCGATCCTAGAGCGCCACCGGCAGTCGGGCGATGCCGTTGATGCTCGCATGGCTCTTGAACCGGATGTCGGCCGGATCGGTCGCCAGCCGCAGGTTCGGGATGCGCCGCAGCAGCGTTTCGAACACGATCTGCAATTCGATGCGGGCCAGCGCCTGGCCGATGCACTGGTGCACGCCATAGCCGAAGGCGACATGGTCGCGCGGGCGGCGGCGGATGTCGAACTTCGCCGCATCCGGGAAATGCCCGTCGTCGCGGTTCGCCGCGAAGTTGAGCGGGATGATCCCTTCCCCGGCCGGAATCGTCACCCCGCCAATCTCTATATCCTCCGTCGCGATGCGCAGGATGATGAGGTGCACGACCGTCAGATAGCGCAGCAGTTCCTCTATGGCGTCCGGGATCAGGGCCGGCTCCGCCTGAAGCTGCGCCAGTTGATCCGGATGCTCCAGCAGCGTCAGCATGCCCAGGCCGATCATGTTCGCGGTCGTGTCATGACCCGCGACCAGCAGCAGCCATGCGGTGTTCAGCACGTCCCGCCGCTCGATCTGGCCCTCCCGGCTGGCGCGCACCAGGTCGCCCAATATGTCGTCGCCCGGATCGTCCAGCTTCTCCCGCTCGGCGATCAGCCGGTCGACATAGTCGTTGATGTTCGCATAGGCCTCCGTGGCGCGCTCTATGGCTTCATCCGTCCCCAGGCTGGCGGCCAGCAGCGCCTCCGTCTCCCGGTTGAAGAAGGGATGGTCCGACGGCGGCACGCCCAGCAGCCAGGCGATCACCGTGGAGGGGACGGGCAGGGCGATCTCCTCCACGAAATCGAACGGCTCCGAACGATCGATGATATGGTCGATATGCTCGTCGACCAGCGCCTGGATGCGCGGCCGCATGACCTCCAGCTTCTTCACGATGAAATGCTTGGAGATGAGCCGCCGGAACAGCGTGTGGCGCGGCGCGTCCATGTTGAGGAAGGTGCTTTCCTCCTCGCTGGGGCGGGGCACCAGTTCGATCTGGGGGAAGCCGGGCAGATTCTGGTTCGAACTGACCCTGGGATCGGCCAGGATGCTCCGGACGTCGTTATAGCGGGTGACGAGCCAGGCCGGCGTGCCGTCGTGCAGGACGACGCGCCGGACCGGCTCGTGCTCGCGCAGCCAGGCATAGGCCGGCGGCGGATCATAAGTGCCGCGCTCCCAGGGGAAGGTGGTTTCGGGGACGGGCTTTTCCTGGATTTGGGTTTCTGTCGTCACTGGCTCGTGCCTTCTTCGTGGTGGGTGTCAGCGGTTCGTCGCGTCATCGGCCCGGCAGCAGGACCGGCTTGATGACCGAACCGGATGCAAGGTCGCGCTCGGCATCGTTGATCTTCTCCAGCGGATATCGGGCGATCAGCCGGTCGAAGGGGAAAAGCCCCTCCGACCAGAGTTCGATCAGTTGCGGGATCAGCAATTGGGGAACCGAATTGCCCTCGATGATGAAGGAAATTTGCTGCCCCTTCATCAGCGCCTCCTGCGGCAGGTCCAGCGGCGCGCCGCCGCCGCCCACCAGCCCCAGCTTCCCCCGCGCGCGCAGGGACGCCAGGGCGGCGGCGATGACGGCGGGCGCGGCGGTCGTGTCCAGCGCATGGGTCGCGCCGCCCCCGGTGATGGACATGATCTGCTCGACCAGTTCGGGATCGCGGCCGGAGATGCGATGCGTCGCCCCCAGTTGCTGCGCGAGCTGGAGGCGGTTTTCATGCAGGTCGACCGCGATCACCTTCCGCGCCCCGGCGATGCGCGCCGCCATGATCGCCGCCATGCCGACCGCGCCCGTCCCGAATATCACGACGCTGCTGTCGAAACGCACCTGCAGGGCGTTGAGGACAGCGCCCGCGCCGGTCTGGATGCCGCAGCCCAGCGGCCCCAGCAATTCTATGGGCAGGTCCGGCGAAACCTTGACCGCATTGCGCTCGGTCGCCAGCGAATGGGTGGCGAAGGACGACTGGCCGAACCAGCGCGTCTGCAATTCGACCCCGTCTGAATCCCGGCCCGACCGATGCGATCCGGGCCGCAGCCCCAGTTCGTTCCGCTCGCTGAATTCGGAGCAGAAGGATGGCGTGCCGCCATGGCAATTGTCGCACCAGCCGCATGAATCATAGGTCAGGACCACATGGTCCCCGACGGCGAAGCGCGTGACGGAGGGGCCGACCGCCTCGACGATGCCCGATCCTTCATGGCCCAGCACGGCGGGCAGGGGCGCCCATTCGGCGGGGATATGCCGGACCACCAGATCGGTGTGGCACATGCCGACACCGGCGACGCGGACGAGGATCTCGTTCCCGCCGGGTTCGGGCAGGTCCAATGGCTCGATGGCGAAAGGGGCTTGCGCATGGCGCAGGATCGCGGCGCTGGCGTGCATGTCTTCGACACTCCTCCTGGAAGCGGAAAGCGGACCTGGAGGTCAGGCCTTCGGGGTCGCCGAAAGCCGGATCGCCGCCGCCGGGCAGACATTGGCGGAGGATCTGACCGCGGCGACGCTGGCTTCGTCGCCATCGTCCACCGTGTCGCGCAGCAGGAGGACGACGCCATCATCGTCCTGATCGAAAACCCCGGGCGCCAGCATCACGCATTGGCCCGACGAAACGCACCTCTCCGGCAAGGTTTTTACTTGCATCATCCACGCCTTGTTTTTTGTTGTTTATGGTCGAATAGAATCGACAATGAACAAGCTAAATCTTCAAATTTTAAAATAAAGAATAATAATTATCACCTATTGTCTCTTCAGTGCCGGAGGATTTGCAAAGTTGGCGCATATGCCCGGCGTGATACGCCCTGTCTTTGGTTATGACCTGTAACTTTCGCCATGGATGTTCGCTGGACGCCGAAGCCAATTTGCCGGTCGGCGCGCCGCGACATCGACAGGGCCATGGCGATCTGATATGCGGTTGAATCCACGCTTGGCCGATGGTCGGCAACAGATCGAACGCGCTTGGAGGACAGCAAACGCCCCAGCGCCGCCGAATGCCGGAACAGGGTCCAAGCGCCATAAGGCCGAGCGCCACAAGAAAATGTCGGGAGAGGAGATGACCCAGATAAGAGCCTTCCCAATGAGCGAGTCCCCTGTCATCCCGTTGCGGGAGCGTCGCCGGCAGGAAACGATGAACGAGATCCTCGATCTGTCGATCGAGGTCATAAGGCAGCAAGGCGTCGCCGGACTGAATCTCACGACGGTGGCGCGGCTTCTGGGCGTGCAGCCGACCGCGCTGTACAAATATTTCCCTTCCTTGATGGCGGTCTATGACGCGCTCTACCGCCGCGCCGAAAACGATGTCCTGCATGAAGTCGAAAATGCCGTCGCGAGCGCCGAACCAGGCATGGCGGCGATAAGGGACGCGATGCTGGCCGTGGACCGATGGGCGACGGTGAACCCGGAAATGGCCCAGCTGCTCATCGGCCGGCCGATCCCCGGCTATATTCCCGCGCCCGACGCGCTGGACCCCAGCATCCGGATATTGGGCATTTTCCGCCAGTCGCTGGACCAGGCAGTGGCGCGGCGGCAACTGGACGCCGGCGCGGCCGGATCGCGGCATGTGCTGATGCTGGCCGCGCTGCTGACCGGGGCCTCCACCCTCCGGATGCTGCACGCCGAAGAACCGCCCTGCCAGGCGGATATGGAGGGGTTGATTCCCGATCTGGTCAGCATGTTCTTCCGGGCGTTTCCGCCCCAGGATGCTCCTGTCCCCGCCACCGACCTCTGATCCGGCGCATTCCCTTTCCGCCGGGTCCGTCGAGGACCGATAGCCGCCCGCGCAGCGCTGCGGTTCGGCCTGGACAGGACGAGCTATAAGGCGGGGGCGCCGGCCTGCCCGCGCTTTTCCCATGCCGTCGGGAGCCGGCGGCGGCAGCCGCCATCCTTGAAAATATTATGGTTGCAATTTTAAACCATAGGCGGCACTATCCGCATGGTTGCAAAATTAAACCGTAACGAGGCGCCGGGCGCGCCTGGTCGAAAGAAGCGGCCATGCTGTCCTGGAGTAGGGTGTCGGATGATCGATTTGCGCGGACAAGCACGTCAGCCATGGCCCGGCCCCTTCGTCCGCGCCCGGCTCCCTTGCGGAGAGAGCCGAACGACAGGGATGAAGTCTCGCGGCCCTCGCCCCCTTTCCTCAGCCAGCATTGCCAGGAGTTGCCAATGACCCAATCCGCCTTGTTCCAGCCGCTCAGGATCGGTCGGCTCGAACTGTCCCACCGCGTGGTGATGGCTCCGCTGACGCGGATGCGCGCCGGTCCGGGCATGGTGCCGCGCGACATCGCCGTCGAATATTATCGCCAGCGGGCGACGCCGGGCGGCCTCATCGTCGCGGAAGCATCCCAGGTGATGCCGACCGGCCAGGGATATCCGCAAACCCCCGGCATCCATACGGCGGAACAGATCGCCGGTTGGAAAAGGGTCACCGACGCGGTGCATGAAGCGGGTGGCCACATCTTCCTCCAGCTCTGGCATGTGGGGCGCATTTCCCATTCCTCCTACCATGGCGAAACGCCGGTCGCGCCGTCCGCCGTCGCCGCCGCGGGCGATCATTTCACCGCGAGCTGGAAGCTGGAGCCGTTCCAGACGCCCCGCGCCCTTGAGCTTGAGGACATCGCCGCGATCGTCGAGGCCTATCGCACCGGCGCCCGCAACGCGCTCGCCGCAGGATTCGACGGGGTCGAGATCCATGGCGCGAACGGCTATCTGATCGAGCAGTTCCTCCAGTCCCGCTCCAACAGGCGGCAGGATATTTACGGCGGATCGATCGCGAACCGCACGCGCTTCCTGCTCGACGTCACGCGCGCCGTGGTGGAGGAGGCGGGGGCCGACCGCGTCGCCGTCCGCCTGTCGCCCTTCGGCACCACCAACGATTCCGGCGAGGACGATCCGCTGCCGCTGTACCGGCATGCGATCGCCGCGCTTTCCGGCTTCCAACTGGCCTATCTGCACCTGATCGAACCGCGGATAGCCGGGACCGGCAAGGCGGACGTCCTCAATGATAGCGCGCCCTCCGCCGCTGAACTCTTCCGCGACTCCTGGCCCGGCGTCCTGATCGCCGCCGGCGGTTATGAGGGGGCTTCCGCCCAGGAGGAAGTGGGCAAGGGGCTGGCGGACGCGATCGCCTTCGGGCGTCCGTTCATCGCCAATCCCGACCTGGTCGAACGAATCCGCCTGGGCGCTCCGCTCAACCCCTGGGACCGTCCGACCTTCTACGGCGGCGATGCCAAGGGCTATACCGATTATCCGACGCTGGAAACGCTGAACGCAGCGGCCTGAACGAAGGTCGGACCGGGCCGCCTCCGCCCGCGGAAGGCGGCCCCCTTGAAGAGACGTCAGAGAATTCGGGAAGGATGCAGGAATGGCGGTCTACACAGTGGCTCAGGTCAAGATCAACGACGGCGAGATATATGAGAAATATCGGGAGCGCTTCGGCGCGGTGCTCCAGCAATATGATGGCCGGCTCGTCGCCGCCGACGACAATCCGGTCGTCCAGGAAGGCCAATGGTCCTATGAGAAGATCGTGATCCTGGAATTCGCCGATCTGGACGCCTTCAATGCGTTCGCCGACAGCGAAAGCTATCGCGAGATCGCGGCCCATCGCCATGCCGGGGCGGACAGCCTGATCCTCGTCGCGAAAGGACGCTGAACCGGCGCGCAGGCGCTCCATCCGGGGGAAAACGCCGGCGGAATCCCTATTGCGACGCCCGGCCGGCACCGTACGGCCGGCTCCCCCGGCGCGGCAATGCGCCTGGGGGGTCGACAGGCGCGCGCCATAAGTGTATGCTCACCCAATGAGCGCGCTACGACCCATCGCCTTCCTGGAGGAAGTCAGGAACACGCCCCACATCTGCCTCGCGGAAGGTCTGCGGGCGGCCAATCGCGCCGTCATGAAGCATTATGTCGACAGCATGGCGGGATCGCCGGTCAATCCGGTGCAGATGTCGCTGCTCATGCGCGTCTATTATCTGCGCAACGCGACCATGCAGACGCTTGCCCAGCATATGGAGACCGATCGCACCACGACGACGCGCAACGTCGATGTGCTGGTGCGGGACGGATTTCTGGAGATCGCGGAGGGCAAGGACAGGCGCCAGCGGCTGGTGCGCTTGACGGAGCGCGGGCATGAGGCGCTGGAGGTGTCGATCCCCAAATGGCGTAAGGCCCAGGATGAGCTGAAAAATGCGCTGGGCGACGAATTGTGGAACAATATCCTGCGCGAAGCCCGGACGTTGATCGAGCTTGGCGGCATCGCCTGCGATCGCACCGCCCAAGCGGCCTGAGGCATTCCCGACCGATCGGGCCGACATGGCCACCGCGCATCCGTTCGGGCGGCGCCGCAATGCCGCGCCCTGACTACATCCGAAAAATGGATAAGGGATTTTCATAATCCGCGCTTGAAAGCGGGGGCGCCACATCCTTTGTGGTTCCGCATAATATGCGCGTGGAGAGAGAGAATGGCCTCATCGTCCGTCCTGCCGGAATCCTGTGGCCCTGTCGTCCTTCCTCGTTCTGACGGATTTCGATCCCATGACGCGCCGGCGCAGCATCCCGGATGCGCGGGATGAGCGCCGTCTCTCGCCGATCATGCGCGAACCTGCCCGGCATCATGCGAAGCGGATCGGCCGGGCCGAAGATGGAGATACCGATATATGGGCCTGTTGGTTGACGGCGTCTGGCGCGACGCCTGGTATGACACGAAATCGAGCGGCGGCAGATTCGTGCGCAAGGAATCGCAATATCGCGACGGGCTGGACGGCCGTTTCCAGGCCGAGCCGGGCCGCTATCATATCTATGCCGGCTTCGCCTGTCCCTGGGCGCACCGCGTCCTCATCATGCGCGCGCTCAAGGGGCTGGAGGGGTTGATCTCCGTCTCCATGGTCAATGCGTTCATGGGCGAGAAGGGCTGGACGTTCCTGCCGGGCGAGGGCGTCGTGCCGGACAGCGTCAACGGCGCGCAATATCTCTATCAGGTCTATCTGGCGGGCGATCCGACCTATACCGGCCGCGTGACCATCCCGATCCTGTGGGACAAGTTCGAGAAGAGGATCGTCAACAACGAATCGTCGGAAATCATCCGGATCCTGAATTCGGCGTTCGATCATGTGGGGGCGCTTCCCGGCGATTATTATCCGCAGGAATTGCGCGCCGAAATCGACGCGATCAACGCGCGCGTCTACGAAACGCTCAACAACGGCGTGTACCGTTCGGGTTTCGCGACGACGCAGGAAGCCTATGAGGAGGCGGTCCATCCGCTGTTCGAAACGCTCGACTGGCTGGAGGAGCATCTGACGGGCAGGGAATGGCTTGTCGGAGACAGGCTGACGGAAGCGGACATCCGCCTGTTCACCACGCTGGTCCGCTTCGATGCGATCTACCACGGGCATTTCAAATGCAATCTGCGCCGCATCGCCGACTATCCCAATCTTTCGCGGCTGACCTGGAAGCTGGCGTCCCATGAGCGCGTGGCGCCGACCATCGATCTGCGCCATGCCAAGGCGCATTATTACCGCAGCCACACCAGCGTGAATCCCACGGGCATCGTGCCCGTCGGCCCGGCCGAACCATTGGGGCCGGGCCATTCGCTGACCGGAATCCAGCCTCTTCCGGCTTGATCCTGCCGGTCCGCCCAGGGCGGCGGCCCGGCCGCAAAAGCGCCAATAGTCGAACAGGGGTCATCCCGATGAAGCATCTGCTCCCAATATTGATATTCGCACTGGCCGGAACCGTGGCTGCGCGGGCGGAAACGCCGCCCGCGCAGCCGCCGCGCCTCATCCTGCTGGGCACGGCCGGCGGGCCGATAGCGCGGCTGGAACGCTCCCAGCCCGCCAATGCGATCGTCGTCGGCGGGCAAACCTATCTCATCGATGCGGGCGACGGCCTTTTGAGGCAGATGGCGGCCAGCAAGCTGGGGCTGGGGTCCGTCAAGGCCCTGTTCCTAACCCACCATCATATCGATCACGTCGCCGATGTTCCCGTGCTGATGATCGACCGCTGGCTTCTCGCCAACGCGCCTCCGCTGGAGATATACGGACCGCCGGGATCGGCGCAGCTCGTCGCGGGGACGCTCGCCGCCTTTCGGCCGGTGGAGCTGGCCCCGGTGACGGTCGGCGGCCCGGTCAAGCCGCCCCTCGCCGGATCGGCGGTCGGCCATGACCTGCCGCTTGACCTCAATGAACCGCGGCTGGTCTACAAGGACGATCGGGTGCGGGTGTTCGCCATCGGCGTCGATCACTATCATTATCCGGCCGGATCGATCGAGGCGCGGTCGTCCCGTTCCTATGCCTATCGCGTGGAGGCGGGAGGCAAGGTCTATGTCTTCAGCGGCGACACCGGACCGTCCGAACGCCTGAAGATCCTGGCGAAGGATGCCGATTATCTTGTCTGCGAGGTGATCGACATTGCCCGGATGGAAAAATTGCTGCGAAGCTATCCGGGCTTCTCCGCCGATCAGATTCCGCCGCTGATGGAACATATGCGCGAAGACCACCTGACCGGGGAGCAGATCGGCGAAATCGCCGCCGCCGCGGGCGTCAAGAAGGTCATCCTCACGCATTTCGCGCCGGGCAATGACGGGGAAACCGATGTCGAATCCTATGCCGCGGGAATATCCCGGCATTTCCACGGCGAAGTCGCCCATGGCCGCGACCTGGACCAATATTGAGGAGCGGACAGTAACGGCCGGATTCGCCGACCCGACATAATCCGAATAATGATTATTCATCCTGAGAGATACTCGACGGGATTGGGAGCCAGTAGGGGAATTTCCCCATATTCACTGTTGAGCGGTGTCGACATCGCGATCTGAAAGCAGGCGGGCGAGTGATCATTTCCGTAATAGCCTTGGCATGTGCCGGCAGCGCGATAGCTGCCATCCTCGCCCGATGGATGCCCAGGGCATTGTTGCCGGCCCTGGTGCTGGAAATCGCCTTCGGCATCCTGATCGGTCCCAACGGCATGGCGCTGCTGGCGCCGGGCCCGGCCATGGAAATGCTCGCCAAGCTGGGATTCGGCGTGCTGATGCTGATCGCCGGACTGGAAATCGATCTCGGCATGCTGCTGGCGCGCGGGCAGAAGGCGAAGCAGGCGAGTCCGCTCATGCTCGCGGTGATGATGTCGCTGATGACCGTGGTCATGGCCGCGTTCGGCGCCTGGCTGTTGCTCGACTCCTCGACGCCGCTGCTGCATCTGGCGATCTATGCCGTGATCCTGTCGACGACGTCGGTCGGGATCGTCGTGCCGACCATACAGGAACGACGCCTGGCCGACGGCGCCTATGGCCAGACCATCCTCTCCACCGCGTTGCTCGCGGATTTTTTCACGATGATCGCCATCTCGTCCCTGGCCGGCATCGTCGTCAGCGGCCGCGCCGAGGGCGCATTGGGCAGCCTGGCGCTCGTCGGCATCGCCGGGCTGGCGATCTGGCTGCTGCCCAAGCTGCTGGCGCGGGTGCCGGCCGCGCAGTTGGACAGCCGGACCAGCCTGCCGTTGGTCAGGCTCAGCCTGGCGCTGCTGTTCATGGTCGCCTGGCTCGCGGAGCGGCTGGAATCCGAACTGGTGCTGGCGGCCTTCCTCGCCGGATTGCTGCTGGGGCAGATCATCCCCCGCAACAGCCATCGGCGCGAGACGCTGGAAGCGATCGGCTACGGCTTCATCGTTCCCTTCTTCTTCATCAATGTCGGCCTGAAATTCGACATTCCCGCCCTCTTCGCCTCGCCCAAGGCCTTGCTGCTGGTGCCGGGCTTCGTGGCGGTCGCCTTCGCCAACAAGATCATTCCCGCATTGCTGCTGGTTCCTGCGCATGGCCGGAAGATGGCCGTCGCGGCCGGCCTGCTGCTGAGCGCCCGCCTCAGCCTGATCGTCGCCGCGTCCGACATTGCGACGCGGATCGGCGTGCTCGATACGGCGACCAATGCGGCCATGGTGCTGGTTGCCATCATCAGCGCAGCCCTGGCGCCCCTTCTGTTCAACATATTGGTCGATCGGAAATCGCCCATATTGGCGAATGCCGAAGCGTAAGGGGCAGGGGGCAAGTGCCCCCTTATCCCCCTGCCGGACAGGCGGGCGCCCTGAGACCGGCCCGGCGCGGGTTCGTTCCAGGGGGCCATCCCATCCATCACCGGAGGGCCGGAGAGCAGTCGCCAAGGGCTCGCCTGAGTTGCTGTCCCGTGCGGGCGGATGTTGCCCGGATCAGGCGGTCATCGGGATCGATTCCCTGCGCTTGGGCAACGTCATCCTCCTCTTGGAGCGGTTTCGATTGCTTGGAAATCGCTCCAAAGAACCCCTGCGTTAAATCACCGGAGTAGCCGTCGAGTCATTCGACAGGCTTAGGGCCTCTCGAAGAGGCGTATCGAAGGACCGATGCTGGCGCGGATGCTTCGATATGGGCCTTCGACTTCGGTTCCTGCTCGGCACGAACGGTTCCGAGTTATTGCTCGATGTTGCAAGGACATTCCGGCAATAGCCGTCCTCTCCTTTTCCAGGACTTCAAGGTTCCAGGACGCAAAAAAAGAGGCCCGACATTTGCCGGGCCTCCCTTTCTTTCCTGCGTCAGCGATCAGACGACGATCGGATCGTCTTCCATCGCCTGCTGGATGAGGTGCTTCTTGTCGTCGAACTGCGGCGAAACCTTCAGGTCCATGCCGAGGGTGTTTTCGTCCTCGTCATGGGTGAAGCCCAGGCTATGGGTCGCTTCGAACATCACGCCGCCCGGGGTACGGACATAGGTGGATTCGAAATAGCCGCGGTTCTTGCGGTCCGAGAAGTCGGTGAAGCCGACGCCCTCGGTGTCGAACTTGATCCGGGCCTGGACGTCCATGTCGGGCACGGCGAAGGCGCCGTGGTGGATGATGCCTTCCGCGATCGTCCAGCTACCCTGGCGCACGTCGGGTTCATGAAGCAGGTCGATGATCGTGCCTGCTTCCGTCGAACCCTTCACGCGGTAGCGGTGACGATTGCCTTCCTCGCCGATCTTCTCGAAATTCCAGCAATTCTCCATGAAGAAGTCCATGTCCTCCAGCTCGCGCACGGAGGCCGTCCAGCTATGGAAGCCGCGCTGGGCATATTCGAGCGGCACATAGGGCGAATCATAGGGCGCCCGCGTGTCGGTCTCGTCCTCCAGCACCTCGAATTCGATGCCGCAGTCGGGATGCTGGAAGCTCACGAAGCGCTGACCGAAGCGGGTGCCCGGCGCGCTGGTCTCGATGCCATGCTTGTTGAGGTGGCCGATCCACCATTCCAGCGACCCCTTGGGGATCGAATAGGTGCAGACGGTGAACTGGTTGGAACCCTTGCGGCCCTTCAGGCCCGTGCGACGGGTGGGGAAGGTCGTCATGACGGTGCCGGGCGTGCCCAGTTCGTCCGCGAAGTAAAGGTGATAGATGGGAATGCTGCCATCATAGAACAGGGTCCGCTTCACGAAGCGCTGGCCCAAGACCTTCACGAAAAAGTCGATGTCGCCCTGGGCTGTGCCGGTGCAGATGGTGATATGATGCAGGCTGGTGATATGGTTCGTATCCACGATCGCTCTCCAAGATCAAAATATAGTCCGAAAATCGCGCCTCTGCTTTTCGCCTGGCGGCGAGGAGCGGGACCTCCATTGAAATAGCACTCCAAAGCCGTTTACTCCACGCGGGTTCACGAATATCCGGCATTCGAAAAGCGAATGTTCCTGGCCATGCAGCGCTTTACGCAATAGCAGGGTTTCCGGTGCTTTCTCATTCGGAAACCGGAAATGGCGCAATGATTTCCTTCATGCATTTGACTGTGTTTCAGGCCCTGATGCGGGCGAAAAGCGTGGGGGTGGCGGCGGAGATGCTGGATATGCCGCAGCCCACGCTCAGCCGTCATCTCAAACAGCTCAGGGAGCATTTCGGGAACCAGCTTTTCGTGCGGACCAGCCGGGGCCTGGAGCCCACGTCCCTGGCCATCACCGCCGCGCCCGCCGTGTCGCAGACATTGGAACTCTATCATTCCCGCCTGAGCGGCGAGCCGACATTCGATCCCGCGACTTCGAACCGCGATTTCCACATCGCGGCTTCGGATGTCGGGCATCTGCTCGTCCTTCCCCGCGTCCTGCAATGGGTGCGCGATCTGGCGCCGGGCGTGCGGTTCAAGGCCATTCCCCTGGGAGGGGAAAAGCTGATCGCCCGGCTCGAGACCGGCGAGGTCGACATCGCGATCGGCAGTTTCCCGGCGCTCTATGCCGGCGTCGTCGAACAGACGCTTTTCCCGGAGGAATATGTCTGCGTCGTGCCGCGAAGCTATCTGCCCGCCGGGCGCCTGACCATGAACAGGTTTAAGGCCGCCCGGCACGTCCTGGTCGACGGCCGCCACCTTGGCCACATCCATGAGGATGTGGAAAAGCTGCTTCGCAAGATCGTGGGTCCATCGAACATCACCGTCATGGCGGAGAGCTTCCTCCTGAGCGCCCATATAGCCGAGCAGTCGGAACTGATCCTGACCACGCCCTCCCGCCTTACCGGCTTGCTGAACACCAAGAGCGTCCGCATTCTCAAGCCGCCCGTCGCCCTTCCAGGCTTCACCGTGAAGCAATATTGGCATGAGAGATTCCATGACGATCCCGGCAATCGCTGGCTGCGCGGAATTCTGTCGCGCATGCGCGGCCTTTCGGAGGAGGGCGAAGGCCCGTCCTTGCCCGAATTCGCCGGCGGTGCGGCGGAGGGCGATGGCGCTTCGAATCCGGATATTCGCAATTCGCTCCATGAATAAGTGCCGCGCCGCGCCCCGCCGGAAGGCGAGCCATGCGGCCGGCGAGCCAAGGATGGGGCGGGTCGGGAAAAGGAAAAACACTATAAAATCCATATGCTTGCGGGAATTTTCTTCATGTCCGGACCGGCCCGTTCCGGTCGTTGCGACAGCCCTGCCGAACAGGGGGCGGGCGGCTCCCGCACCGGCATGGGCGGGCCTGGCCCCTTGTGCGTCTGCCCGATTTCCCCTTTTATCGGTCGACTTGGCTCATGGCGAAGCGCTGGCAGCAGGCAAAGATCCTCTGCCCCGGATATTCGCCAATTCTAATGAGATAGAGAGGAAGCGTGATGCAATTCGTTTATGATCCCCTACCCTATAGGGTCATCTTCGGCGCGGGTTCGGTGCGGCGGGTGGCTGACGAGCTTTCGCATGTCGGCAGCCGCGCGCTGGTGCTTTCGACGCCGGAGCAGGCCGGCAGCGCGCAGGAGCTTGCCGCCACCCTGGGCGACAAGGCCGTGGGTCTGTTCAGCAAGGCGGTCATGCACGTCCCGGTCGCGACGGTCGACGCGGCGGCCGCCGTCGCCAGGGAACTTGACGCCGATTGCACGGTCGCCATCGGCGGCGGGTCCACGGTCGGGCTGGCCAAGGCGCTCTCGCTTCGGCTCGACCTGCCTTCGCTCGTCGTTCCGACCACCTATGCGGGTTCGGAAGTCACCCCGATCTGGGGCCTGACCGAAGATGGGATCAAGACCACGGGTCGCGACAAGAAGGTGCTGCCCAAGGTGGTCGTTTACGACCCCGATCTCACCCTGTCGCTGCCCGCCGAAATGTCGATCGCAAGCGGCCTCAACGCCATCGCCCATGCGATGGAGGGGCTTTACGCCTTCGACGGCAATCCCATCGTCTCCCTGATGGCGGAGGAAAGCATCAGGGCGCTCGCCAGGAGCCTGCCGCTGATCAAGGCCGATCCCACCGATGCGAAGGCGCGGGGCGACGCGCTCTATGGCTGCTGGCTCGCCGGCAGCGTCCTGGGCGCGGCGAGCGTCGCGCTGCACCACAAGCTCTGCCACACGCTGGGCGGCACCTTCGACATGCCGCATGCGCAGACCCACACCGCCGTGCTGCCCCATGCGATCGCCTATAATGCGCCGTCGGTGCCGGAGGCGATGGAACGGGCTAGCCGCGCACTAGGCGGCGGCGACCCCGCGACCAAGCTGTACGAACTGGCGGTGGGCCTGGGCGCGGAAATGTCGCTGGCGAAGCTCGGCATGCCCAAGGACGGCATCGCGAAGGCCGCCGCGCTGGCGGTCGCCAACCCCTATCCCAACCCCCGTCCGATCACGGAGGAGGGCATCGTGCAGCTTCTGAGCCGCGCGGTGGAGGGGCTTCCGCCGATCACCGCATAAGCAAAGGCCTGATCCTGGAACAGTGCCGGCCGCATCCGATCATTTCCGGATGCGGCCGGTTCTCGATCATCCGGCGCTCCCGTTCGGCCATGGCCAAGGACGGGACGAAATTCAGCGGCTTTCCGCGCCGAGCCAGCCCTGCACCGCCGCCTTGATCGGCAACGGCAGTTCATGCCCGCCTTCATAAGGGATGAAAGTCGCCCGCGCGCCGCTGGGGCCGGAGAGATAGGCTTCCGCCTGCTCGAACTTGTGGCGCGGGATCACATCGTCGAATTGGCCCCGGCAGAAGAGGACCGGCTTGTCGAGCAGGCCGTTGTCCGGCAGGTCGCCGTCCTCCACCGCGAAGCAGCCGCCGATCATGATGAGGCCGCTATAGGCCCCCGGATTGCTGAGCAGAAGACTGGCGGCCATCGCGGCGCCGTTGCTGAAACCGCATAGCCAGGGCCGTTGGCGGCCGGTATCTGCGGCGATCCAGTCGCCGACCTTCGACGTTTCGCCCGACAGGCTGGAGGGCAGGGCGACGCCGATCCCGGCATTTTCGAACCAGGCGAACCCCGGCCCCTGGGGAAGCGGCCCGCGATAGGAGCGAACATTCGCGCGGCCGAAAAGGGGCAGCGCGAACCCCGCTTCCCTTTCGGTGCTGCCGCGGCCGTGAAGATATACGATGTCGCGGCCGGACGGAATGTCGGGATTGTCGTATCGCATGACGATGGCATTGTCTCGAGACATGTTCGCTTCCAATTCCTGGCGATGCGAAGCCGAAGCGGCGTCCGGTCCGACGGCGTCGGCCCGGCTGCTCCGGCTTCCTGTTTTAGCGGGCTTTCCGGTCGGCGGATATTCCGCCTGCCGGGAAATGCTCAAGGCGACCATAGCATGCGATGGCTGCTTTCAAAGCGCGGTCGCTCAATCCCCATGACCGATTTGTGGGCAGTTGGCCCCGTTTCGATCAAATCCGTATCGCGAATATTCCTAATTCATTTGCAGCAATTTCCTCCGCAGGCGAAAGCTGCGATCCTTTCCGGACGGCCCGATAAGCATAATAATCACCGACGTGCCGGATAAGACAGGCGCTGATCCATAACAGCGCATGGAGAGGATATTCCTATGCTTCGATCTCCGGGCAATGCGCGGCGCGTCCGTCGCAATCCGCTCCCGGCCTCGACGTCCGCTGGCCCGCTCGCTGCGTGTCCGGCCCATGCGCAACATGGTCCAGGGGGAAACCCCGCCGCCTGTTTTCCGGAACGGCGGGAATGGCCCGATGAACTGCGCGGGCAGGCAAGTTGCGACCGTGCACCGGCTGGAATTCGTCAGTAGGGGAAGATCGAATGCCTAATGGAATGCGCTGTTTGGATCCCTCGATCGCCGATCGGATCACATCATTGTCGACGATGAGAAATAATGAGGAGATATTCGAAACATTCGGCTTCAGCTATAACACGCTGAGAAAAGTCTCGAACGGCATGCCGCTTCGCAGGTCACTTGCGGATCGGATTGAGGAACGTGCCAGAAAGGTTTTCGAAGCCGATGGATTTTTGAACATTTCGGCCTGATCGCATCGGATGGAATGCTCCGGCCTGTCGTTTCGGAGCGTTTTCCGACCGGGCGGATGATTGCTTCCGTTCGGGGCGACGCTCCGGTGCCGAACATATGCATTAAGCCATTTTTTGCCCAGTCCGCAGGAGAATTGCAGGGACATGTTGAAGCTCTACTACAATCCAGGTTCATGCTCATTGGCGTCCCATGCCGCATTGGAGGAAGCCGGCCTTCCTTATGAGGCGGAGCTGATCGACCTGACGCAAAACGCCCAGTTTTCAGACGCCTATCGTCAGAAAAACCCGTGGGCGCGGGTGCCCGCGCTCCAGATCGGCGATGATGTCCTGACCGAAAATATCGCCATCCTCAACCATATCGCGGAACTCGTGCCCGAAAAGGCCTTGCTGCCCACGGAAGGCCTTGCCCGCGCCCGGGCCCTGGAATGGCTCGCGCTGCGGCTCTGTTGCAAAGATTGGCGGCAGTCAGAGGTAGGCTGTCGCTCTGCGCCGATCAGGCGGCTGCTGCGAAATGGTGGTTGAGCATGCCCATGGCCTCCGTCAGCGCCGAGGGCCCAATGCCAAAAGCTCTCTCCACAAGGCGCACCTCGCCCCTGATGCCGGGCTGCAGGCACCAGGGGCGAGCCTGTCCTTTGCGCAGGGCTCGCATGACTTCGAATCCCTTGATCGTGGCATAGGCCGTGGGGATCGATTTGAAACCGCGCACCGGCTTGATCAGTATCTTGAGCTTTCCGTGATCGGCCTCGATCACGTTATTGAGATACTTC
>NZ_ATDO01000041.1:0-3517 GCF_000445085.1 Sphingobium sp. HDIP04
AAACGATGGAGTGGATGGCTCCCGCTCACCGGCTGAGGCAGACTGCCTCGGCTGAAGAGCGAGGAGACGGACGATGAGTGAGATTGTCACGATTGGGCTGGATATCGCGAAGTCGGTGTTCCAGGTCCATGGTGTAGACGCTGCGGGTCAGGTGGTTGTGACCCGGCAATTGAAGCGCGGACAGATGTTGAAGTTTTTCGCGGCATTGCCTCCGGTTCTGATCGGGATCGAAGCCTGCGGAACGGCGCATCACTGGGGTCGGCAGCTCCAGAACCTGGGCCACGACGTAAAACTCATCCCGCCGATCTACGTGAAACCTTACGTCAAGCGGCAGAAGAACGATGCCGCCGATGCCGAAGCGATTTGCGAGGCGGTGACGCGGCCGACAATGCGGTTCGTCGAAATCAAGTCAGTTGACCAGCAGGCTGGCGGCGTGCTGCACAAAACGCGGGCACTGCTGATCAAGCAGCGGACGATGATGTTCAATGCCGTGCGCAGCCATCTGGCCGAATTCGGTCTTGTGACGGGTACCGGCGTGGCGCAGGTGGTGCGCATGGTCGATCGGCTTGCGAAAGGGGACGAACTCGATCTTCCGGAACTGGCGCGCGAGACACTCGGCGTCTTAGCGCGCCACATTCAAGAACTGCAGGACAAGCTCACCGGGATCGATAAGCAGTTGACCCGCTGGCATTATCGCAACGACGTCAGCAACATCCTTGAAACCATCCCCGGCGTTGGTGTGATCACCGCCTCGGCGCTCGCGTCGATGGTGACCAACGCGCAGAGCTTCAGGTCGGCCCGCCATTTCGCCGCCTGGCTTGGACTCGTGCCCCGGCAAAACTCGTCAGGTGGCAAGACCCGCCTGGGCAAGATTACCAAGGGCGGCAATCGCTACCTGCGACAATTGCTGGTCGTCGGTGCGACTTCAGTGCTGCGGCATGTCCGGGCGGGCAGCGTCAAAGGCTTTGAATGGGCCAAAGCCTTGCTTGATCGCCGTCCGCCCAAGGTCGTGGCCGTTGCTCTGGCCAACAAGATGGCGCGTATTGCATGGGTGGTGATGACGCGCGGCGTCGAGTATGAAAGAAAGGAATTGGCGATCGCAGCCTGATTGGCAGGCGATGGCAAAACAAGGTTGAGGTGTGAAGACCGACTGAAGGCAAGCCATTCGATCCACCGAGCTTCGGCAAACCTGCTTAGCGTACAGGACTTCGAGTCCGCGTAAACGATGAGGAGGCCAGGGCTGGCGGAATCCTTCAAGGCCAGCAGCCGTATAAAGGCTGCACATAAAGGCCGGACACGCGACTGCACTCGATATGGCATGTCAGAACGTCAGAAAATCGCACCGCAACGCGGGAGCCATCCACACGCGTACGCTAAGGGATCAGAGCGATTGCAGGGTGTGGAGCAGTTGGTATGAGGCCCGTTTGATTGCGCCATCGTAGCGGCCGAACGCGAACGCTGTCGCTTTCGCCTGTCTTTGGATCATGTCGGGATGCCGTTCGAAGGCTCGATCTACTGCAGCAAGCACATCGTCAGCACCTGATGCGACCTCTCCCAGATGCCAACCAGCGTACCTTGGATCGTCCTGCCAGTTAGCGCCATGCGCATTCACGAAAGCGACGGGCCGCGGCTTAGCGAGGAATTCGTAAAGCTGGCTCGACATGTCGCCCAGATAGATGTCGGCGGCCCGCGCATAGCTCATGTCGAACAGCTTGGGAGAATCCAGATCGACCGCGATGTGCTCTGGCACGGCAAGTTCCAGCCACCGCGCTCGCGCGATCGGATCGAGGTTTTCGAACGCGCGGACATGAGGGGCGAAGACCAAGTTGTACCGCTCCTGTTGGCGGAAACGGGCGATGACATCGCGAGCGATCCCGATCGAGGACAGCGCAGGATCAAAATGAGGGTTGTAGAAGACGGTCGGGCGATCGTTGTCGAACAATCGCGGTCCGGTGGGCAAGGCCTGCAAATAGTCGATCTTTATATAGCCCACGGCCGAAAGCCGCTTACGGCTGAGGCCTTGCGCGACGGCACGCTCGATGTCTTTCTGTCCGGGAACGAAGATGGCATCGAAGGCTCTCTGCTTGGCTTCGGAGGATGGTGCACGGTCGCCAGCGCCGTGGCGGAAATGTACCAGCGGACGCTTCCATCCGAGCCATCGCAACGCCGCAGAGGTGCGCTCGGGAACGATGATGGCCTGGGTCTTGCGGGCCTGCCATCGGATCCGCGCCAGCAGGGGCCCCTTCGCCGCCGAGCGGCTGCCCGTTATGCGCGCTGCAATCCTGCCCGCCCAAGGCCAGGCGATCTGCGTCACGGTCATCGTGCTGGCTCTCATCGCCGCAGCCACTGCGCGCAAGGCGGCGGCGGTGCGGTCGTCGGCGCAGATGCAGCGGACCGTGATATCCGGATGGCTCAGGCTAAGTTCTGCGGCGACCGGCGCGAGATGCAGGACCTGATGCTCCCCTCCGATGAATACGAACGTGAGATTGTTCAAATTCGTCATGCCTTGATCGATGGGCGCGCTTTTCGAGCGAGAAGCTTCTGTCCGTCCGTCCTGATCTCTCCGTTCGGCGTAACATGCCGGTAGAGCGTCTGACGCGTGATGCCCAGCTCGGCGCACAGCTCGGCGACCTTGGTTTCGGGTTTGCCCATAGCCGCCTGGGCAAGCCGCAGTTTGGCGGGCGTCATCTTGAACGGGCGACCGCCATGTCGGCCGCGCGCACGTGCCGATTCCAGACCGGCGCGGGTGCGCTCGACGATCAACTCGCGCTCAAACTCGGCGAGGCCGGCAAAAATCGCAAAGATCAACCGACCGTTGGCGGTGGTGGTGTCGATCGACGCGCCTTCGCCGGCCAGCACCTTGAGGCCGATGCCACGCTTGGTCAGGTCGCCGACTGTGTTAACGAGGTGGCGCAGGTCGCGACCGAGGCGGTCGAGCTTCCATATGACCAGCGTGTCATCACGGCGGCTCTGTTGCAAAAATCGTGAAGCTTGAGCATGCTTGGCGGAGATTGGACGGACGGAACGATGACGGATTTCAAGTGGCGCCATTTCCAGGGTGATGTGATCCTGTGGGCGGTGCGCTGGTATTGTCGCTATCCGATCAGCTATCGCGACCTTGAGGAAATGCTGGCGGAACGCGGCATTTCGGTCGACCATACGACGATCTATCGCTGGGTCCAGTGCTACGCCCCGGAGATGGAGAAGCGGCTGCGCTGGTTCTGGCGGCGTGGCTTTGATCCGAGCTGGCGCCTGGATGAAACCTACGTCAAGGTGCGGGGCAAGTGGACCTACCTGTACCGGGCAGTCGACAAGCGGGGCGACACGATCGATTTCTACCTGTCGCCGACCCGCAGCGCCAAGGCAGCGAAGCGGTTCCTGGGCAAGGCCCTGCGAGGCCTGAAGCACTGGGAAAAGCCTGCCACGCTCAATACCGACAAAGCGCCGAGCTATGGTGCAGCGATCACCGAATTGAAGCGCGAAGGAAAGCTGGACCGGGAGACGGCCCACCGGCAGG
>NZ_ATDO01000042.1:0-2087 GCF_000445085.1 Sphingobium sp. HDIP04
GAAGTATCTCAATAACGTGATCGAGGCCGATCACGGAAAGCTCAAGATACTGATCAAGCCGGTGCGCGGTTTCAAATCGATCCCCACGGCCTATGCCACGATCAAGGGATTCGAAGTCATGCGAGCCCTGCGCAAAGGACAGGCTCGCCCCTGGTGCCTGCAGCCCGGCATCAGGGGCGAGGTGCGCCTTGTGGAGAGAGCTTTTGGCATTGGGCCCTCGGCGCTGACGGAGGCCATGGGCATGCTCAACCACCATTTCGCAGCAGCCGCCTGATCGGCGCAGAGCGACAGCCTACCTCTGACTGCCGCCAATCTTTGCAACAGAGCCGGCGGGCGGCGATCGCACATGCCAGCCAATCGACATAGACGTGAGAGGCACGGTCCTTGCGCGAGGCGAGCCGGCGCGCTTCCAGTGCCAACTGCTCGAGCAGTTCATCGTAAACGCCCAGGCGTGGTTCGAGCACAAGATCGATGCCGTCATATCCCATCGCCAGCCCTACCTCTTCGACGAGCGAACGCCGCACATAGAGATGAAGAGTTTCCACCGGCGCATCGACGCTGATCTGAAACCCGTGCCCGGCTGGCCAGACGAACAGGCTACGGCGGGGAATGACCGCGCAAGCCGTCATGTTGTCGGCTTCGAGCTGGACCCGCACCGGATCGCTGAGATGCATGACGATCAGATGATCATTGGTCGCATTCACCTCCGCACTGAACGGCGCTTCATCCTGCTCGGAGAGAAAGAGGCTTGACCATTCCAGTTCGGCGCTCGAGCGGCGCACCCTGCAGCCCGGCAGTTCAAAGATGCCGTGGGTCTCGCAGAGCGTGAAAGGGCTCAACGGCGCGGGGGGCGGCGCGAGCATGCTCAGACCTTCGCCGCATGCAGCGGCAACGGAGGATGTCCCCTTTTGACTGGTTCGATTGCTCTCTCCATGGCCCTGCCTTTTCGTTTTCTCTCTTCTACCTCATTGCGGACCATCGCAACAAGCGCTGCAACATCATCCCGCGAGGTTCCTTCACTCCGCTAAAGATCAAGAACGAGCCGAAGTGATCGCGCGCGCGAGCAGCATGGCGTAAACTGGTCGTTCGCGGCATGCTCCTGGTCCGTCATGAAGAGGTCTCGGTGGTCCGGCTCGCCGCGCAGCACGCGTGTGACGCACGTCCCGCATATGCCTTGCTCGCACGACACCGGTATATCGATGCCGTTCGCGGCAAGGATCTCAAGCACCGTCTTGTCTGGCGGTATGTGAAAAGTCTGGCCGGAGCTGGCGAGCTCGACTTCAAAGCTTTGGTCCTCGGCGCTCGTGGTCGCCGCGGCCGCAAAATACTCCCGGTGAACGCAGCTACCGCTCCAGCCGAGCTGACTGGCAGCGCCCAAAACGAAATCGAGGAAACCCGACGGACCGCACGCATAAAGATGGGTATCGGCACTGGGCGATGCCAAGATGGCGTTCACATCGAGGCGTTGCTCCTCTGGCCCATCGTCGAAATGAAAATGCGCCTGTTTGGAGAAATGCGAGGACGAAATCCGGTCGAGGAAAGCCGTCCGCGATCTTGAGCGCCCACAATAATGGAGTTCAAACGGCGCATCGATTTGCGCCAGTCTTTCGGCCATTGCGAGGATCGGCGTGACGCCTATGCCGCCGGCGAACAAGATGCTTCGGCGCGCGTCGCGCGCAAGCGCGAACAAGTTGCGCGGCTGGCTGATGGTGAGGGTGTCGCCCTGCTGTACTCGATCATGCATGAAAGCCGACCCACCACGGGTGTTTGGATCGCGGAGTACCGCGATGAGATAGCGGTCCGTCTCACCGGGCACGTTGCACAGCGAATATTGCCGCACGAGTCCGTTGGCCATGTTCACGTCGACGTGCGAGCCGGCGCTGAAATGGGGCAGCGATGAGCCGTCGCAGTTCTTCAGCTCGAAGCTCGCGATATCATCCGCCTCAAGGGTCTTTTTTGTTACGCGTACTTCGAGAAGTGTTTGATCCATATAAGAAATCCATGCTCGTCCTGGATTCGAGCGCTGTTGAATGGTCTCGGCCCTGCCGGACGACGCGTTCAGGGCATGGACCGCGTCGCTTGCGGAC
>NZ_ATDO01000043.1:0-6202 GCF_000445085.1 Sphingobium sp. HDIP04
GATCGGAGTATTCCGGGCGGGGATTTGATCGGACGATGGAGCCTGAGCTTTGCCGATATTGATTTTGTAAATTCGAAGCCGGCCCTGACGCGCCTTGGCCTCGCCGCGCAGCTGAAATTCTTCGCTTCCCTGGGGTTTTTCGCGATCGATCCCGGCTCAATCCCTACCGATGGCCTCTCGTATCTGGCCGAGCAACTCGGTGTCGAGGCTGGCGAGATAGCCGGTTATGACTTTTCCAGTCGGACAGCACGACGGCATTGTGCGGAGATCCTGATCCATCTTGGATATCACCGCATGAAGCGGGTGGATCGCGCGCAATTGACGGAATGGATTGCTGGCGAGCTGTGCCCGGGCGGCCAGTCGATCAATGCCATGCTTGAGCATGTTTTCCTGTGGTGCCGGGACCGGCGTATTTATGGGCCGTCGCGCAAGGAGCTTGAACGTGTCGTTCGCTCACAACGGCAAGATTATCTGGACACCTGGCTGATCGGAGCCAGTGATCGGCTTTCGTCAGATGCGGTGGCGTTATTGGAAGCCTCGCTTGCCGATCCGGACAGCTCGACCGGATTCAACAGGATGAAGGGTGACGCCGGACAGGCAACGCTCGACAACATTCTCGACGTGACCGAGAAACTCGCCTTTATCCAGAGACTTGATCTTCCCCATGATCTCCTGACGGCTACGGGCAAGCCATGGGTCGATCAGATTGTTCGCCGCGTTGCCGGTGAAAAGGCCTCGGAGATGCGCCGGCATGCGCCGGCGCGACAGCTCGGCCTTTATGCGATTTATCTAATGTCGCGGGAGGCGCAACTCACTGACGCGATGATCGACCTGCTGATCGAAACCGTTCACAAGATCGGAACGCGCTCGAAACGCAAGGTGGTGGGCGATATCGCGAAAGACATCGAGCGGGTCTATGGAAAGGAGCGCCTGCTGGTCGAGATCGCCAGCGCCTCGATCAATGAACCATCGGGGCGCATCTGCGATGTCATTTTCCCGATCGCCGGTAAGGCCAAGCTGGCGGCGATCGTCAAGGAGAGCCATGCGAAGGGCGCTCTGGACCGGCGCATCTACAAGGTGATGCGTGGTTCCTGGGCCAATCATTACCGGCGCATGCTGCCAAGCCTGCTTTCCGTACTTGAGTTCCGGTCGAACAACGCGGTGTGGCGGCCGGTCCTGGCGGCCCTCGACTGGATCAGGAGCAAGGTGGATGGCGGATGCCGCTTCGTGCCATTGCAGGATGTTCCGATCGATGAGGTGATTCCAGCGCGATGGCGCAGTTCCGTCATTGATGACGATGGGCGGGTAAACCGGATCAGCTATGAGCTTTGCGTCCTGACGCAACTGCGCGACCGCATCCGCTCCAAAGAAATCTGGGTGGTCGGGGCGGATCGCTATCGCAATCCCGATGACGATCTTCCCAAGGACTTCGAGATCAGGCGAGATGCGTACTATTCCGGCCTCAGCCTGACGCCAGATGCGCAGGCGTTTTGCGCCTCGATCCGGGAGGAGCTTGAACGGGAACTGTTGCTCCTCAATGCCAATATTCCACAAAACGACAAGGTCCGGCTCCTGTGGCGCGGCGACAACCGGATATCGATTACACCGTTCAAGCCCTTGCCCGAACCGAAGGGTCTCGCTTCGATCAAAAGCGAGATCGGTCAGCGCTGGCCGATGACCGGACTGCTGGACGTGTTGAAAGAGGCTGCTCTGGACACGGGATTGATGGATGCTTTCGAAACGTCGGCCTCGCGGGTTACCCTGTCGAAAGCAGCCTTGGCTCAGCGTCTTTTGCTGTGTCTCTATGGCTTGGGCACGAACGCCGGGCTCAAGCGGGTCGCTGGCGCAACACCCGATGTCAGTTACGAGGAATTGCTGCATGTCCATCGCCGTTTCATCCACGCGCCAGCGCTGAGGGAGGCGTGCGCGCGGGTAGCAAACGCGACACTGGCAATCCGCAATGCCGCAGTATGGGGAGATGCGGGCACGGCATGCGCGTCCGATTCAACGAAGTTCGGCGCGTGGGACCGCAACCTGATGACGGAATGGCACGCCCGCTATGGCGGCCGTGGCGTCATGATCTACTGGCATGTGGAGAAGCGCGCGACCTGCGTTTATTCCCAGCTCAAGCGGTGCTCTTCCTCGGAGGTCGCCTCCATGATCGAAGGCGTGCTACGCCATTGCACCGACATGGAAATCCAGCGCCAGTACGTCGATAGCCACGGCCAGAGCGCAGTCGGCTTTGCGTTCTGCCGACTCCTTGGATTTGAGCTTGCCCCGCGGCTGAAAGCAGTGGCACGCCAGAAACTGGCCCTTCCCCAAGCCGGCATGCGCACGCGGCTTTCCAATTTACTGCCGATCCTCTCCAGCCCGATCGACTGGGACGAGATCGAGCAACAATATGACGAAATGGTCAAATATGCCGCTGCCATGCAATCGCGCACCGCCGATCCGGAAGCGATCCTGCTCCGGTTTGCCAGAGCCGAAGTGATGCACCCGACCTACAAGGCGCTGAGTGAACTCGGCCGCGCGGTCAAAACAATCTTCCTATGCCGGTATTTGCGTCAGGAGGCATTCCGCCGCGAGATCCACGAAGGGCTGAATGTGGTTGAGAACTGGAACGGCGCTAATGGTTTCGTGTTCTTCGGCAAGGGCGGCGAGATCGCCACCAACCGCATCCATGAGCAGGAAATCTCCGTTCTGGCGCTACACCTCCTGCAAGCGTCGCTGGTGTATGTGAACACCCGCATGCTTCAGACCGTACTGGTTGAGCCGAAGTGGGCGGGGCGGATGACGCCGGAAGATTATCGTGGTCTCACGCCGTTGATCTACAGTCATGTGAACCCTTATGGCCGCTTCGACCTCGACCTGAACGACCGGATTGATTTTGGACGGCTTGCAGCGTGAGGCGGCTGATCGGCCTATAACATTTGGGTACACCCCAGAGTGATAGGGCCGAGTGACACCATTCGTCTGTCACAAAAGGGTGGGTTTGCGCTCAATGTGACGATACACTGCAAGAGCCACCCTAATGTGACGGATTTTGCACTTGGCTCGTATCGGATATGCCCGCGTCAGCACCACGGACCAGGATCTGGATATCCAGATTGGCCGCCTCAAGAATGCAGGTTGCGAAATTATCCGTTCCGAGACCGGATCGGGGGCCTCGCGGAGCGGGCGCACGGAACTGGAAACGATCATGCAGTTTATGCACACCGGCGACGAGCTGGTCGTGCTGCGGCTCGACCGGCTCGGCCGCTCCACGCGCGATGTCCTGAACCTGGTGCATGAGCTTGATGAAAAGGGAGCTTCGCTGCGCATCCTTGAGCCAGAGGTGACGACGGCGGGCGACATGGGGCGAATGGTCATCACCATACTCGGCATGGTCGCCGATATGGAGCTGAAGTTCATCAAGGATCGTCAGCGCGCCGGGATCGAAGCGGCGCGCGCCGAAGGCGTTTACAAAGGCCGGAAGAAGAACGTCGATGACGATGAAATCCGCCGTCGCCTTGCCGCCGGCGCCAGCAAGGCCCGCGTTGCCCGCGACCTGAAGGTCTCACGAATGACCGTCTATCGGGCGCTCGACATTATTCCGTCACAGACCAAACTGCCGGAAAAGCCGCCCACTGCCAGCATCGCCCTGCATCTGATTATCGAGAACTTCAACAAGCGTGGAAGAGGTAGAAAACCCGCTCGGGAGCGGATTGAGGCGATGCTGGAACGCGACTACGCCATGGTAAAAAACGGCAATTGTGATTACAAACTGACCGTCGCCTATGACCCCGATCCGGATGGCATTTCCCTTGATGAGGAAATCCAAAGCCTCCTCTCCGAGATGTTCAACATCGCAGAGAGCTACAATTGCTCCATGGAAGCCGATATCTACGAGGTCGGTGGTCAGCAACGGTCCTGGTAGAATCAATCAAGCGTTCAGTGTTCGTTCTTCAACCTGGCCAAAATCGCAGCTTCGGGCCGACTGGGCCGACTTGCAGCAGAACAGCCGCTTGGGCCGTGAAGGCGTGGTGCGCCAGATCAGGGCGGCGATCGAGAACCCGCGTCAGCAGGAGCGGGAGGCTCCCCGGATCGAGCTGGACGACGAACGCGAAAGGAAGCGTTCCGGGCCGGTTATCGGAGACGATCAACCGGCCCAGCGCCGCAGCGTTCGACGCTAGATCAAGCGGAAACCAACTTCCTAGAATAGTCGAGGGAACGGAGCGCGGTTTTGAGATGGAAGGCGGTTATGTCGTCGTCCATCTCCACCGCGATAACGAGGCTTTCCCGCGCAAGGTCTATAGCGTGGAGGAGGCGGCGATATTGTTCATCGCTCAGGTCCGTGTCTCGCATTGTTCTCGCAGTTCGCGGGGCCTCCGCTTCATCCACGGTCAGGGTGACAGGCTCCCGATCGTCATGGCCTTCGGCCTCTAGCTCGCTAATGTAATGCAGCGAATGGAGCGCGTGTTTCAGTTGGAAGGCTGATAGATCGTCGCCCAGCTCCGCCGCGATAGCGAGGCTTTCGCGCGTGAGGGCTATAGCATGTTGGAGGCGGTGATATTGTTCGCCGTTCAAGTCCATCATCAGACGACTCCGAAGCAGGTTCCAGAATGGCAATATACCTACGTTTGGACGATATGGCGCACCCGTTGAGCAAATTGTTCGGGAAGCGGTTGAGGGCGCGGAGGCAGGCCCTCAAAATGTCACAAGCGATGCTGCATGAGCAAACCGGCGTCACGGCCTCCTACATTTCGTTTATCGAGAACGGGAAGGCCAATCCGACCTTGGACGTTATGGCGCAGCTCGCGGACGCGATCGGGTGCCCTGTCTCGGAAATGTTGGCCGCTGAAGCATAGTCGCCGCTGTCTATGCGCTGCAGCATAGCCGCCCGCGTCTATGTCGCCGGTGGCATAGACGTTCCCGTCTATGAGGCGGGCCGGTGAAGCCCCCTTGCTGGCTTAGGAGGTTGCAGCATCGCGCCGGAGCCGTAATCATCCGGTGCCATGAAGGACTGGCCCGATCCGAACGACAATTCCGGCAGCGACTTGCTTATCCACATCGAGTTTTGGGGATTGCTGGCGCTTACCGGACTTGCCTTCCTCGCGGGCGTTGGGCCGCCGATCGTCCGCTTTGTCCGTTCAATCATCGGATAGGCGCGCACGCCTATGATGCTGTCCCGTGGCGGGGAACAATGTAGGCCCATATGCCGCCTTGGCTCGCCCACTCTGGATGCCGATAGTTATAGGCCATCATGGCGAGCGTGAACAGCAGCAGCAGAAGCGCCGACAAATCGCCGCGCGAAAAGGGCCTGTTGTTATCGCCGTTCATCGCCTCTTTTGACACAGGAGCGGTAATCGGACCCTTGCCCGCCTTGGTTAAATGTTGGTGGACGAGCTGGCGGCGCAAAAAGATGGACCCGACAGCTAATGCAGCCGGGTCCAGTGAAAGAACCTAAATGATCGAGAAAGGTTCTTCGGGTCGCAGGGCTGATCTAGGATGCTTTGGTTAATCATTTCACAACGGCAACGAGTGCGGCGCTGGCCTGCTATGAGTCCACTTCCAGCAGCGCGGCGAGGATCGCAATTCGCTCGCCCGCAGGCAGCTCGCTAAACATGCGTTTCCAACGTGCCGCCTTGCGCTTGATCCTCTGGCGATCGGTGAAATCCACCCCGGCATGGGTGGCCCAATGCGCCGCGTCGGGCGCATAGTTCATCCATAGACATTCGGTGCGCGGCCCGCCTCGCGTCATGGCCTGATAGGACAGGACGCGCCAGCGCGGCGCGGGCAGCAGCTCGCTATACAGGGCCGAGGGATAGCCTGAAATCATCACCGAGGCGGGCAGCGCATCGAGGACGGCCAGCAGTTCCCTATGGTCCGCGTCCGTATAGTCATAGCGGTAGCGCGTGCCCGGATGGGAGCGCGTGGCGAGGACATAGGGCGGATCAGCATAGATCAGCACGCGCCCAGCGGCCGAAAAGTCGAAATCGCGCAGGAAGGCGAGGCAATCGACGTTGTAGGTTTCGACGGCCGCGCCATCGAACGCGCTCGATTCCTCTGCCGCGATCGAGCCGAAGCACTCAAAGGTAGCCGGATCAATTTCGAGGCCGATCGAGCGGGCAGCGGGAGGCTTGCGCCGGAGGACGATGCCGGAGCCTAGATGGCCCCTGTGCATTATTCGGCCACAGATTCACGGTAGGCGAGCTTGAGGGAC